>CAMZLH010000073.1 GCA_947311565.1 uncultured Nitratifractor sp. | reverse complement strand
TCTAAAACTTAGAAAATATTTGGCTAAAAAAACTACAACTTGCCAGAAGTGGGTGTGAAATGAATAGTGGAACACTTGCTTCCTTGTAGTTATTTTAGGTCAATATTTTATCAGTTAATAAAGAATGGTTTTTTGATTTTGGACTGAATGAAATGAGGGAAAAATTGAAAAATCTTTCTGAATGGTTAGACTTGGATACCAAAACCAATAGGGATGAATAATATTTTTAAGCATATAATTTACTTACAAAATCTTTACCACTATCTGGAGATAATTTAGCATATCTTAAAGTCATTGTTATATCTTTATGATTCATTAACTTTTGAATAGTAAAGATAGGAGTTCCATTAATAGCCAAATGTGAAGCAAATGTATGCCTTAAAGTATGAATAACAACTCTATTTTGTCTATCTTTTTTATCTAAATCTGCATTGAATAATATATTTAAAATAGGTTGTAATTTTTTAGTTATATATGTTTGTAAATTACTTGCAACTGTATTTTCTAATAAAATCAAATCATTACTTCTAATTTTTTGTAATTTATATTTTAAAATCTCTGCTACATATTCATTAAAAAAGCCTCTATAAAAAGAGTTATTTTTATAATCTTTCAAAGATATTATTCTATTGTTTAAATCAATATCTTTTTTCTTAATATTTATTATGGTATTAACTCTACCTCCAGTTTGTAGTGCTAATTTTACAAAAAGCAATAACTGTTCATCCTCTTTTATAATGTCTAATAATTCATTAATTTCATCAATAGCAAGATAGCGTAATCTTTCATTATTTAATTTTAATTTATTTATACTTTCAATAGGATTTTCAACTTTTATATATTTAGTTTTAATATTATAATTATAAATTGCTCCTATTAATTGAGTTATATGATTAACAGTTTTTGGTGCTAATTTTTCAAGTTTATCTCTTTGAATTTGTTGTATATCTTCAATATTTATATCATAAATAGATTTGTTACCTAAATATGATTGAATATGATTTTTATATCTTGAAAAATGATTTTTATAATCTTTTTTGTAAAGTTTATAATTATCTAAATATCTATTTGCAATTTCATCAAATATAATAACTCTTTTTTTAGTTTTAACAATTGGATCATCTTCTCCAAATTTAGCTTTATTAATAGCTTCATTTCTTTTTTGATGACAAAAAGCTTCAGTAACTCCTTCACTTTTTTTCCCAATATGAATTCTTTTAAATTTTCCAGCTAATTTATAAGTGATATAATAACTTCTATCATTATTTTTAATAATTTTATATGATACACCAGTAAACTTTTTTGACTTGATAAAATTGCTCATTTTTAACTCCTATCCCATTAAAAAGTATAAAAAAAAGTGATACCTATGTGATACCTGATGTAAAGAATTATAACAAAATGTGACTAAATTTAACAAGAGCAAAATATGTTTTAAAGTGCCTTATTTAGGTGTTTTGCGTAGATTTGATAAGATTTTAAAAAATTTGCAAAAACCTACTTTTATCGGCTCATAACCCGAAGGTCGGCAGTTCAAATCTGTCTCCCGCAACCAATTCAAAATATTACATTTTTTAAATAGTTTAAATTTTAATAAGCTTAATTATTTTTTTGTGAGTTAAAGTTTTATATGCTATACTATTGAAGAATTTTAGGAAAAATAGTCTCTAAAGTTTACTAGACCCTAGAGATTTATCTACTAATTATAGTAAATACTTTTAAGGATAAAAAATACAAAACTACCTTAAAGCAACAGATATTATAGATTATCATCAAAGAACTATTCAAGAGCAAGCAGCTAAACTCTCATTTTCTTTTCAAAATGATGAAGAGATAGCTAAAGTTTGTTTTGAATTTGTTCGTGATGAGATTAAGCATAGTGGAGATTATCCTAGTGGTATTCCTACTACTTGTAAAGCATCAGAAGTGTTGAAATATCAAACTGGCTGGTGTTATGCCAAGGCTATTTTATTAGTAGCACTGCTTCGTGCTAATGGTATTCCTGCAGGATTTGCCTATCAGAGGTTAAGTTGTTCAGAGTATAAGAAGGATATCTACTGCTTACATGGTCTTAACTGGGTCTATCTTAAAGAGTATGGCTGGTATAGAGTAGATGCAAGGGGCAATAAAAATGGAGTCAATGCAGAGTTTACACCACCACATGAAAAGTTAGCATTTAATATAGGTGAGGGTGAGTTTGACTTGAGTAAAAATCTTTATAATCCTATGCCTGAAGTAATAGAAGCGTTGCAAAAGTATAAGAGTTATGATGATATGATTTGTAATTTTCCTGATGTGAGATAGCTAAATTAAGTATCTAAAAGGCATGATTTTTTCACTATTATCGGGATAGACCCGATAATTTTAATATATATTTTTAGCTCTATTTACGCTTAAATTTTTTATACATCATAAAAAGAAGTGGACCATATTTTACAACTAAACTTATTATTTTTTTCATTACTATCCTTTAATTATATTTTTAATATCTATTTATCTAATCTTAGAGCATCGCTACTCTTTAGCTCTATAACTTTCCATGGTAAGCCTTGTCTATTTAGTTCATCCATAAATGGGTCTGGATTAAATTGTTCTATATTGTAAACACCACTTTTGTACCAAACTTTATCTAACATAAGTTTTGCTCCTATCATTGCAGGGACTCCTGTTGTGTAGCTAACACCTTGGCTTAAAACCTCTTTATAGCACTCTTCATGATCACTTATTTGATAGATATAGATACTTTTTTTCTTACCATCTTTATAGCCTGTAGCTACTACTCCTATATTTGTTTTTCCTTTTGTTCTCTCTCCTAGAGTTGCTGGGTCTGGTAGTAGAGTTTTTAAAAACTCCATAGGTATAATTTTCTCTCCATTGTGTTCTATTGGTTCAATACCAAGCATTCCAACATTCTCTAAGCACTTCATATGCGTTAGATAGCTCTCTCCAAATGTCATAAAGAATCTAATTCTTTTTAAACCTTTAATATGTTTAACTAAAGACTCCATCTCTTCATGATAAAGTAAGTAGCTATCTTTTGCTCCAATTTCAGGGTAATCCCAAACCATTTTTATCTCCATTGGTTTAGTCTCTATCCATTTACCATTCTCCCAATATCTTCCATTTGCACTAACTTCTCGCAAGTTTATCTCTGGGTTAAAATTTGTAGCAAAAGCGTATCCATGGTCTCCTGCATTGCAGTCTAAAATATCTATAGTTTCAATTTCATCAAAATAGTGTTTTTGAGCATAAGCACAAAATAGGTTTGTAACTCCTGGATCGAACCCACTACCAAGAAGTCCCATAATATTAGCTTCTTTAAAATTATTATCTCTTGCCCACTGCTCTTTATACTCAAATTTTGCCTCATTAGGGTGTTCGTAGTTTGCTGTATCTAAATAATCTACTCCGCACTCAATACAAGCATCCATAATTGTTAAGTCTTGGTAGGGAAGCGCTACATTTATAACAATATTTGCTTTAGTTTGCTTTATCAGCTCAACTAGTTCTGGTATATTGTCTGCATCTACTTTTGCACTATTTATATCTACTCCAAATTTATCTTTTACATTTTTTGCAATTGCATCACATTTACTTTCTGTTCTACTAGCAAGTGTAATATTTCCAAAAGTTTCAATATTCATTGCACATTTAAATGCAACAACATTTCCAACACCACCTGCACCTATAATTAGAGTATTATTCATTTTTGCCCTTAGTTAAATATTTAATTATTCCAAACTTATAATCTTTTCCATTTAATATATAGTAAAGGTCATTATAGTTATTTATAATAGATAAGAAGTTCTCTTTAGCTTCTGGAGTAGCTGCTACTAAAATTCTATCACTAACCTTTACTTCGTAGTTGTCATCTGGAAGCAGAGTGATTTGCTCTTTTCTATTTTTTACTAATAAAAACATAATTTTAGACCTTTTGTCTCTACCACTTAAACACCTTGCAAGTAAGCCTAGGTTCATAGCATTTCCATCTTTTAAGTATTTAGTTAAACTATGAGCTTCTGATTTTACAACTCTAACTTCGAAAAGTTTTGGTTTATAGTTAGTTTTACTTTTTAACTCTTTTGAAACAGCTTCTCCCCACTTATCAGTCTGTTTATATAACTCTTTTAAGAAAATATAAGCTAGAGGCATAGATACTAATCTGTGTACATGTTCTGATATTATCTCTTCTAAAATATAGATTCTATCTATTTTTGCAGAGTTAAATATTGTTATATCTTCTAATGTATTTTCACGACCTATAGTATATATATCTGGGTTTATCTTTTTAGCTGTTAAAAGAATTGTAAGGTTAATTAGATCATCTTTTGTAGCTGCTACTATCGCTTTTGCATTTTTTACACCCGCATCTAATAGCTCTTTATAATCTTGTGCATCACCAAATATTGCACTCTTTTTTTGTACTTTACGTGTAGATGATTTTAAGTCTATAAAAGAGCACTCAACATCTGCTTTATCAAGAGACTCTTTAATGGCTTTACCCATTCTACCATATCCACATATAATATATTTACCTTCTGGAAGAGCTTCGTACTCTCTTATATGTAAGTCATGTTCAAAAAGAAGCATCTCGAGTATCCATAAATTAGGAGAACTAAGAGCTAAACCAAATCTATTTGAAACAAGTTGAAATGGGTCAATAATGTTTTTGATGCCTAAGTTATTAAGGTGCTCTGTCTGCTCTTTAGTTGTAGATTTTACTATAATATTTAAATTTTTATTAAGAAGTTTTGCAAGTAGTGCCATTTTTGTATTTTTAAAGTCATTATCAAATAGTGTAATTATGGCTTTACAATTTCTCTTTGTAATACCAGCAAGCCTTAGAGTATTGGCTGCTTGTATATCACCTTTTATAGATAGAACTTCTGGAATAAAGTTCTCTAACTCTAGTTCATCAATTTTATCTTGAGATTTATCTATAACTACAATTCTTTTTCCATCTAGATTTAATTTGTAAATTAACTCTTTTGTTGTATCATTATAGCCAAGAATAATAACAAATGGCTCTTTTAATAATTTTATTTTTTTAGTAAATTTAGATATTTTAAGCTCTGTAATAAGCTTATTGTCTTGTACTAGTGCTACAATAGTACCGATAGCATAGAACCAGCCAATAACGCTTGTATATATAGAAAATAGTACCCATAATCTTTGAGAATATGTAAACTCATAAGGTACCTCTCCGAAGCCTATAGTAGATGCCATAAAGCTTACAAAGTAGAATGCATCTAAAAAGCTCATATGGTATGGATGACCATCGCCATCTACACCTGGAATCAATACAAGTCCTAAAATAGTTATAGTAAATGTAACTATTATTACTAAAAATGGAGTCCGCATTCTGCGGATAATAATCCATAAAATATTATTAGTATGCATATCTTAACGCTTTGATTTTAGCGTATCACCCATAAATAGTATAACAGAAACAATATTTGCAAGTAGTGCACCAGCTGATAACGATACAATTATTTGTGCACTATCTGCAATACCATTTGTTGTAACATATAAAGATACACCCCAAACAATAGATGCGATAATTAACTGAATATCAGCAACTAAACTTGTTGCAAGTAAAACAGAACCAAGTTGAGTTTTGTCTCCAAGTTTTAAAATAGTTGCTATAAAGTTTACGACAATAGTTGCAAATAGCTCGTATGGACTGTGGTGAGCAAAGTTATCTATATCACCATATACAAATCCAAAGTTTAGTGTCATAGCAAGTATAATAAAGAAGCCAGAAATTACCTTTTGTGCGTTCATATCCATCCCTAGTAGTAAAAATTTACCTCTATTATATCTTAAATATTAAAAAAACTTAAAATAATTTTATATTTTATATTTAAAAATAACTATATGAGCTAATTTTTTACAATTTTATGTATAATATTATTAAAAAAAAGGTTGCTTATGGAGAAGGTAGATCAAGAGATAATTGAGCATATGTCGAACCCTAATAATTATGGTAGATTAGAAGAGGCAGATAGTATTGGTATCGGTGAGAATCCAGATAATGGAGAAAAAGTTATTATTTATTTAGATGTTGATAATAGCGATGATAATCCAAAAATTATAGATATAAAATTTGAAGCAATAGCATGTATGACAACAATAATAGCTGGTTCTATAATTACAAAAGAGGCTGAAGATATTAGTTTCTCTACAGCAGAGGAGCTAATAGCAGTAACATTAGGTATGTTAGAGCATGTACCACCAGAGCAAGCAGCTTGTTCAGAGATGGTTGCAGTTGCACTTAAAGCTGCAATTGATGGATATAATCTATCTAAAGAAGAGGGTAAGAGAAAGACTTTAATCTATAAAATAGAGCAGAGCTGTCTACCAGAGCAAGAGCATAATTTAAAAGAGGGGAAGTAAATGAAAGAGTTAGCAGTAAAAGTACATGAACTTTGGTTAGTTACATTAATGGCATCATTAATGAGTAAAGATAGTAGATCTAAAAGAGACTTAGATAATTTTAGTGATATTGTATTTAGACACTTTACATGGATAGAGAGAGAATTAGTTAAAAGAGATGTAGAGTATAACTATGATAGAGATACTATACCAATAAAAGTAGAAAATTTTAAAATTATATTAAATAATATATTAGATAGAATCAATACTATTGAACTAATGTTAGTTGATTTAGATAACGAAGCATTAAGTTATAGAATGAAAACCGATTTAGAGTATATTAAATTAGTTGTTACTAATATATCCGATGAAGAAGTTACAGCTTTTAATGCAAAAAGAGTCTATAAAGAGTATAAGCTTTCAGATGAAGCAACAGATGCATTTACACTCTTCTTATTTGAAGAGAGTTATAAAGAGTATGAGCTAATTATGATTTATAACTATCTTAAAGCAAACTCTAATGATGACTTTTTAAATAAAATTTTTCAAATATTAGTAGATGAGAGCTTTTTCCATCTTAAGAGTTTTGGACAAATGATGAGTGAAATGGGTATATTAGGAGTTCCTAGAGTCATACATAGATCTTTATATCAAATAGAAGATGTTGTAGAGTTCTTGAAAGATGGAATAGATGAAGAGATAGCAGCAAAAGAGCAGTGTCAAGAGTTATCTAGTGCAGTTGCAAAAGATAGCAAAGAGCTAGCAAACTTTTTTGATTTTATTAACTACCAAGAGAACTATCATATAGAGTTAATGAAAGATGCACTTAACTACTATAAGGAGTTAAATAAAAATGGCTAATCACTATACATCAACGCTATCAAGAGCTTTTGGGAAGTTTGCTACTAAAGAGTTTCCAAGTTCATTTCAAAATATTGTAAATAAGAGCTATGTAAAGTTAATGGGCTTAGATATGAGTAATTTTGCTCCAACTAGTAGCTATAAGAGCTTGAAAGATCTATTTATAAGAGAGCTTAAAAAAGAGCCAACAATAGATGCATCTACAACATCTGTGGTCTCTCCTTGTGATGCAAAGGTTATTGCGTTTGGTAAAATTGAAAAATCTACAGCATACCAGATTAAAGGTATGGAGTATAATACAAATGAGTTAATAGGTGACAAGAATAGTGTAAGATTTGAGTTTTTAGATGGAGGAGAGTATGTTAATTTTTATCTATCTCCAAAAGATTACCATAGATATCATATGCCTTTTGATGTTAAAGTTTTATCATTAACACATATACCTGGCAAATTGTATCCTGTAAATATGCCACTTTTAAAGTCTAAAAAGAGTCTATATTTAGAGAATGAAAGAGTAGTTTTAGAAGTTTTAGATAGATTTAATAAAAGGCACTTTATAGTTTTAGTAGGAGCATTAAATGTAGGTAAGATGGCTGTAACATTTGAACCAAGAGTTAAAACTAACACTAAAGATAGTAAAAGAGTTAGATATAGTTATGATGAACCAAAAAATCTTAAAAAGGGTGAACTTTTTGGTTGGTTCGAGATGGGCTCTACAATTGTAATATTAAGTCAAAAAGATACAATTAATTGGAGTCTTAATTTAAACCAAAAAGTATCTTTTGCTAATTTGTTAGGTGAGCTATATAATGAATATTAAAGAGTTAGATGAGTTTGCAGAGGTTCGTGTAAAAGCACGTGCCTATTTTTGTTATATGTTAAGTCGTTCTATTCCAAATAGAGTGCCTGGAATTACTTTAAAAGATTTAAAAGTAGCATTAAAGAGTATTAATAACAGTATTAAGAATGTTGAGGCAATGTATATATTAGACTCTAATGGAAATCAGGTAATTAATACAATAAGTTTAGATGCAAAATATTCTAGAAAAGGTGATGGAACTAGCAGATCTAAAAGAGCTTATTACTATAAAGTTATTAAAGAGAAACGGTGTGTATTAACAGACCCATATCCATCTATAAAGAGTAATAATTTAGTAGTTACTATAGCTTATCCTGTTTATAATGATATAGATGAGTTAATGTATATAGTATGTATAGATATCTCTTTAGATAGACTTTTAGGAATGGTTAAAATAGCCTCTATTGACTCTGTTAGTGGTAAAGCTATGAGATATATATATGCTGCATTTACACTATCTCTATTTTTTGTAGCTCTACTACTATTTATTAAAGGAGTCTATAACTTTTACGAGATGGGTGTAGAGTTTAATAAGATAGATATTAAAGATGTATTTGAGTCAACAATTCTATTAACTCTATCTTTAGCAATATTTGACTTAGTAAAAGCGATGTTTGAAGAGGAGGTTTTAGGGGCACACAAAAAGGGTTCGGCTGATGATATACATAAGACTATGGTACGCTTTCTCGGCTCAATTATTATTGCTTTAGCTATAGAGTCTTTAATGTTAGTATTTAAGTTTGCACTAACTGATTCTGGTAAACTCTTATATGCTGTATATCTAATTTTAGCAATAACAGCGCTTTTGATAGGGTTATCTATATATATAAAATCATTAGATAAAACGAGGTAGAAGTGTTAGTAATTTTTGATATGGATGGAACTTTAACAGAGAGTTCAACACTGTTAGCTAACTCTATTAATTATGTACGATCTAAATTAAATTTAGAACGATTATCTAAAGATATAATTATAGAACAGATTAATAATCCAGATTGTAATATGGCAGAGTTCTTTTATAATTTAAACGAGATAGAGCCAATACATGAAGAGTGGTTTAGCTACTATTATAGTAATAACCACGATAAAGAACAAGAGCTATTTAATGGTGTTGTAGATATGCTTAAGAGGCTAAAGCAAAAAGATATAAAACTAGCAATAGCAACTAATGCATATAAAGAGTCTGCTATTGAAACATTAACCTACTTAAAGATAATAGATTACTTTGATGAAATAGTAGGTTTTAATGATGTTAAAGAGGGTAAACCATCTCCTTTAATGTTAAATAAAATAGTTAGCACTCTTAATAAGAAGCCAAGTGATGTAATATTTATTGGTGATAGTAATAGAGATAAGTTAGCAGCTAAGAGTGCAAATATAGAGTTTATAGGTGTAGATTTTAGATATACTAAAGCTGATTTTAGTAAAGTTGTATCTAAAATAGAAGAGTATTTTTGTATAATATAGTAGATAGTTTTAAAAGGATAAAATTTGTTTGAAAATAGTATTAAAGCGTTTAAAGAGGCATATAATGTGATTCCTGGGGGTGTTGATTCTCCGGTACGTGCATTTAGTAGTGTAGGTGGGACTCCTCCATTTATAGATAGAGGAGAGGGGGCTTATCTATTCGATATAGATGGCAATAAATATATAGATTATGTACAAAGTTGGGGCCCTTTAATATTTGGTCACTGTGATAGAGATATAGAAAATGCTGTATTAGATAGAGTAAAAAAAGGGCTTAGTTTTGGTGCACCAACTAATGTAGAGACAGAGCTTGCAAAAGAGATTGTCTCTCTATTTGATACCATAGATAAAGTTCGTTTTGTAAGTTCTGGTACAGAAGCAGTTATGAGTGCTTTAAGATTAGCTAGAGGCTTTAGTGGTAAAGATGATATAGTAAAATTTGCAGGGTGCTACCATGGACATAGTGATTCACTTCTTGTTCAAGCAGGAAGTGGAGCTGTAACATTTGGTAGCCCAAGTAGCCCTGGTGTTCCTGAAGATCTTACAAAGCATACACTACTTGCTACCTATAATGATTTAGATAGTGTAAAGAAGTGTTTTGAAGATAGTGATAATATTGCTTGTATTATAATAGAACCAATTGCAGGTAATATGGGTTTAGTGCCAGCTAATGAGAAGTTTCTAGAGGGACTTAGAGAGTTGTGCGATAAAAATGGAGCACTATTGATTTTCGATGAAGTAATGAGTGGCTTTAGAGCAACTTTAACTGGTGCACAAGGTATTACTAAAGTAAAACCAGACATTGTAACACTTGGTAAAGTAATTGGTGGAGGAATGCCGGTAGGTGCATTTGGTGCAAGATCTGAAATAATGAGTTATTTAAGCCCAGAGGGTCCAGTATATCAAGCAGGAACATTAAGTGGAAATCCAGTTGCAATGTCAGCTGGACTTGCTAGTTTAAAAAAGCTTAAATCTAACCCCTCTATATATGTAGATTTAGGTGCTAAAGCTAAAAGATTAATGCAAGGATTCCAAGCAGCTGCAGATGCCGAAGAGATTCCATTTATAACAGATGTTAGAGGTTCAATGTTTGGTTTCTTTTTTAGTGCTAACGAGGTTAAAGACTTTACAGACGCACAAAATAGTGATACAGAAGCTTTTGCTAAATTTCACCAAGAGATGCTTAAACGAGGCGTATATTTAGCATGTAGTGCTTATGAGACAGGCTTTATATCTACTGTAACAACAGATGAAGATATAGAAAATACAATTATTGCTGCATATGAAGCAATGAGAAGCTTAAGAGACTAAAATGGAAAAAGAACCAAAGTATAAAAAAGTTGTCGAAGCTGCAGATGGCTTAAGCCTTGGTATATCTATTGTTGTAGCTGTAGTGATTGGTGTGCTACTAGGAATTGGAATGGAGAAGCTTTTTGGTTATAAATGGCTATTTTGGCTTGGTGTATTTTGGGGAATAGGTGCTGCAATTTTAAATGTATATAAAGTATATAAAAAGCAGAAAAAAGAGCTCGATGAGTTAGCTAATGATCCAAAATATGCTGGTAGAAAATTTGATAACAGTGATGATGAGGATGAGTATTAGTGCTATTTATTAGACTTATTATGTTGCTTTTATCAGCTTTATTAATTATAGGAGGAGTTTTATATATAAACTCTTCTATTTCTGTATTTTATACATTTATTGTTGGTTTTGTAACATCATCTTTGGTTATATTAGCATCTTTTAAGAGTTATAAAAATGCTGTAAATAATCGTATAGAGGTAAACTTAGCAACTATAGAGATAGACGATAGGGACTTAATAGACAAGATAGATGATCCATATAATTTATATGATAAGAGTGAAGCAGATGAAAATATCGATATTCAAGAGGTAATCAAAGAGGAGAAGAAGCTACTAAAAAAGAGTAAAAGAGGCTTTTTAGAGACTCTAAAGAGTAGTGCAACTGCATTTTCATTTTATAGGTTAGTTGCTTATGTTATATTTGTATCAGGATTTTTTTATCTATTAAAAGGTGATAAGTTATCAATAATATCTTATTTAGCAACAATTTTCTTACCTAATATGATTGTTATAATATACTTACTAAATTTTAATAAGGTTACAAAGTGAAGTTAGGATATAAAATTATTATAGTTGCTATAGTCTCATATTTTGCTTATGGATACTATAGCACTGTTCAAGATAGAAAGAGGCAATATATAAAAGAGGTAGAGTCTATAATGACAGATATAAGACGAGAAGACTACTTTGCAATGCATAACTCTTTAGATAGTACAATCTCTAGTAAGATATCTATAGATGATATTAGTCTATTTATAAAAGGATTTAAGTTTACAAAACAGAGTACATTTATTTTAGAGAGTATAGATAATGATAGTAATAGAGTTATTGTAAAGGGATCTATAGTAAATAATAATAAAGAGATGCCTAGTATATTTAAATTTAAAGATAATAATGGAACTATATCTATATTATCAGAAAAAATTGGTACTAAAGAGCTTGTAGGCAGTAGATATAGTTTCCCAATAACTGCTAACAAAAAGTAAAACTATGTTAATTAGAAGGGTTCTATACTTAAACCAAGATTATATATAATTTGGTTTAATCTACTCTAATAGAGTGTTTCCATATATAATCTACTATCATATCTATATTATTTAAATCTAATATATCTACATCTAAGTTATCTAATATATCTTTTGGTACACTACTATCTATAGCAACTGCTTGTAGATATGGTATATAGCTTAAGTCTATAGTGTCTCTAAATATTCCAATTCTAGGTAAATCCCAATTTTTTAGCCCCTCTACTAGCAGTAGATCATAGGGGCTTAATGATTTAGCTAACTCTTTTAGATCCGATGTTTTATGCTTAAATATAGTAGTTCTATCATCTGATACTACAGCTACATCTGCTCCACTATTAAAAAATCTATAACTATCTTTACCCTCTATATCAAACTTCGCTTTACTAGAGGGATCATGTTTAATAATAGCTAAAGATAGAGTAGGGCTTAGCTTATTAGATATCTTCTCTATAAGAGTTGTTTTTCCACTTCCACTAGGTCCTGTAAAAGCAATTGCTAGCTGTTTCAAATCTTGCTCCATAACCAAATATTCAATTTGGGTTAAATTTAAATTATTATACTATAATTGCTATTATTATTAATTATTAAATGGAGAGAAATATGAATTTTTTTAAAATTACCCCTGTTTTGTCGCTGCTTATACTACTATCTGCTTGTAACTCTAAAAATAACTCTATAGATGTTTTAAAGAGCAATGCTAAGGTATATAGAGATACTGCTAATAGATATGTTTATAGATCTAAAAGTACAATTATTCACCTTAAAAGAGATGGTTCAAATATTAATATTTCATTAATTTCAAAAGATAGAGATCTAGATCTTAATATCTTAAAGTGCTACTCAAAGAGTGAGAGTTATCAGTTAATAGAGATAAATAGTGATACTTTTGGAAAACACTATATAGTTACTCTTACAGATAGTAAAAAGAGTGTTAAATTAAAATGTGAATTAGATAATGGTGAAAGTTTTAGTAAAAAGATTAGAGTATATTAATTTGTATAAGTGGTGGGTCCTCGGGGACTCGAACCCCGGACCGCTCGGTTATGAGCCGAGAGCTCTAACCAGCTGAGCTAAAGACCCGTTTATACAACCAATTTTTAAGATGAATTTTTAATCATCTCGATTTTGGTGTCGGAATTATAATCTTTATAACCTTTAAAAGATATTAAATTTTCTAAAATTCCAAATAAAAATGCAAAAATAATAAAAGATGTCCCTCCATGGCTAAACATTGGCAATGGAGCGCCCACTACAGGGGCTAATCCAATTACCATATAGATATTAACTCCCATATATACAAAAAATAGAATTGATAAACCACTAGCTAATACTACAATTTGATAGTCATCTCCATATATTTTAGATATTATTAATAGATGAATTATTAACATAATATAGAGAGCCACAACAATTACCATTCCTTTAAAGCCAAATCGTTCACCTAAATATGCAAATATAAAGTCTGTTGTAGAGACTGGTAAGAATTTAAGTTGCGTTTGCGTTGCCTCCTCTTTGCTTTTACCCTCTATTCCTCCACTTCCGATAGCTATTAGTGCTTGTCTTACTTGGTAGCTAGGTTTACCTAAAAAGTCTTCAATACGCTTTTTTTGGTATGGTTTTAAACCATATTTGTAGCCAATGGGAGCAAATATAGCCATTATTACAGCTATTGCTGTTAAGATTTTCCAATCAATACCAACAATAAATAGTACACCAAACGATGCTAAAAGTAGTAGTAGTGTTGTACCTAGATCGGGCTCTTTTAATATCAGTATAGATGGTACTAAAATAATTAAAGATAACAATATAAAGTTAATTAGACCATATCCTTTTTCGCTAGGTGGGCGCTTAGATATTAAAAATGCTAAGAATATTAAAATACTTAGCTTCATAAACTCTGATGGTTGTAGAGTTAATCCACCAGGTAGAGATAACCACCTCTTTGCTCCTAATATTGTTTTACCAGCTACTTCTACCCCTATTAATAGTAATATATTCATAACATATGCAAATGGTGCAAAAAGCCATAGTAGATATCTCCAAGGTATATAAGCTGCAATTAAAAATACAAATGCAGAGGCACCATAATAAGCCATCTGTTTATGAAATAGAGCAATATTCATCTCTTTTATTAAAATAGATGAGACAAGTAGTAGGGGAGTAATCTGTATAATTAATATATAGTTAAAATTTTTTGTTATCTGTTTAAAATAATCTATAATAAATTCGCCATTCATACTGTTTAACCAAACTTCCTTTATTAAAGTTGTAGTATGATTATACCTAAAGATTTTTTTATTAAAGAAATGTTAATCATAATAATAGTAAAAATGTAGCTAAAAATAGGTTGAAATTATGAAAAAATGGCAATATTATATCTTATCGAATAGTTCTAAAGTTTTATCTGCATCTACAACAAAGGAGTCTACTAGATATAATAGTTTCTCTTTGGCAATACATACAGGTGACAATATAGAAAAAATATTAGAAAATAGAGATTATTTTAAAAATAGTTTCAATAAGAGTTTAAAATTTGTTACACTTAAGCAAGTACATAGTGATAAGATAATTAATATTGATAAATATGAGATAATTAATGGGTGGGTTGAGTTACCTATAGAAGCAGATGGCATGGTAACTACAAAGAGAAATATAGTATTAAATATATTAACTGCAGACTGTTTAGCAATTATTGCAATCGATAAGAGAAAAAATATTATAGGTGCAGCACATGCAGGTTGGAGAGGCACAAAGTTAGAAATTTCTAAAAAGTTAATAGTAAATATGCAAAAATTAGGAGCAAAAATAGAAGATATTAAGTGTGCTATCTCTCCAGGCATTTGTCTAAATTGCTACGAAGTAGGGCAAGAAGTTGTAGATGAGTTTAAAGATTATCCTAAATCTATTAAAAAAAAGAGTAATGGTAAGTATCTATTTGATAATAGATTAGTAAATATCGAACAACTTATAAGCATAGGTATTAACAAAGAGAATATAGAGATAGCAAATTTTTGTACATATTGTGATAATGATAAATTTTTTAGTTATAGAAAAGGTGATATAAAAGGTAGATTTGTTACATATATAGGTATGCAAGATGTTATATAATCTTGCTTTAACTTAACCTATTTTTAAAATCTAAATAGCTAAACTCTTTTATAATCTCTATATCACCACTCTCTTTTAATATGGCAATTGATGGTAAATTAATTCCGTTAAATGTTGTAGCTTTAACCATTGTGTAGTGCATTTGGTCTTCAAAAATAATTTTATCTCCAATTTTAAGAGGCTCTTTAAAGCTATATTCACCCATTATATCGCCAGATAGACAGGTATTTCCAGCTAACTGGTAAGTATATGACAAACTATTTGCCTCTTTAGCCCCTCGAACTTCTGCACGATAAGGCATTATAATGGTATCTGGCATATGTGCTTCGGCAGATATATCTAAAATTGCAATATTCAAGTTGCCATTTTTAACAATATCTAATATTGTAGCTACTAAAATGCCACTCTCCCAGCCAACTGCTTCGCCTGGTTCTAAATATATTTGTAAGTGTGGGTATTTGGCTTTAAAGTTATTTAAAAGCTCTATTAAAAGCTCTATATTGTAGCCTTTTTTAGTAATGTGGTGCCCACCACCAAAGTTTACCCACTTTAGTTTGTTAAAGTATTTACAAAATTGGTTCTCGAAAGCGTTTAATACTTTTTCTAAAGATGTAGAGTCCTCTTCGCATAGTGCATGAAAATGCAAACCATCTATTAAAGATAGTGACTCCTCTTTAAAATCTTCTATCTTTATACCAAGTCTAGATGTAGGAGAGCAGGGGTTGTATAGCTCTACTGGGGCACAAGAGATTTGTGGATTTACTCTAAGTGCAATAGATATTTTTGGGTTTACCTCTTTAGCAATGTTGGCAAACTTTTCTAACTGAGCATTAGAGTTAAAAGTTAAGTGGTTAGATATTTTTGCGATATGCTCTATCTCGCTTGTTTTAAAAGCTGGAGAGTAGGTTGATACCTCTTTTTTAAACTCCTCTTTTGCCAAAAGTGCTTCGTTAAGTCCACTAGCACAGCAACCATCTAAATATTTATTAACCAAATTAAAGCTCTTCCAAAGGGCATACCCTTTAAGTGCTAATAATATATTTACACCTGTTTTTTCTTTTATATTTTTTAATATATTAAGATTATTTCTTAGCTTCTCCTCCTCTAGTAACCAACAAGGTGAAGGTAAAGTATTTAATAGATCTCTCTTAATCATTTTTACTCTCCATATATTTAACTCTTGCTAAAAAACCTGCATATGTAGTGTAGCCACTATCTTTAATAGACTCTTTTAAATCTTTAGAGTAGGTTATTGTTGTTGGAAAAACCGATATGTTAAAGGCTCTGCTAAGCTCTCCATATTTATCATTAACAACCATAAAATTAATATTTTTATTCTGCATATATTTTTTTATATCTACACTACTACCACTATTTACAGCAATAGTTAAAAGCACTATATCATCTTTTTTTGCAAGTTTTGATAGTGTAGATACCTCTTGATTACAAATAGGACACCAAGTACCCCAAAAGTTTAAAACTACTACTTTTTTAGAGTTTAAAATATCTTTTACACTTTTGCCATCTAAAGTTTGATATGAATCTAATTTACTAATGCTACTACTAACAACAGAGCTACCTCGAAAATAGCCAATAACATTTGAGACAATAAAAACGAGAATTACTACCGAAATTAGCTCTTTTATATATTTTTTAAACAATTTTGACTCCATTTTTATAAAAAGTTTTATTATTAGTATGGTATCTAAAAAAGTTTATCACTCCTTTATAGCATTTTTAGTAGAATAAGTAAAAATTTTATAAAAGGTATTTAATGAGCAAGCCTATAGAAAATATTAACGATGTATTAAGCGCACATAAACTTTCACAGTTAGATTATGCACATATTAAAGAGATTCTTAAAAGAGAGCCAAACTTTGTAGAGATTGGTATATTTAGTGCAATGTGGAGTGAGCACTGCTCTTATAAGTCTAGCAAAAAGTATCTAAATGGCTTTCCTACAAAAGCACCGTGGGTTATTCAAGGTCCTGGGGAAAATGCAGGTGTTATTGATATTGGCGATGGTATGGCAGCAGTATTTAAGATGGAGAGCCACAACCACCCAAGCTTTATAGAGCCGTTTCAAGGAGCAGCAACTGGAGTTGGTGGGATTTTAAGAGATATCTTTACAATGGGTGCAAGACCTGTTGCAAATATGAACTCTCTTAGATTTGGAGATGTAGATGGCAGTAGCGACACTGCAAAGTATCAAAGACACTTGGTTCGTGGTGTAATAGATGGTATTGGAAGCTATGGAAACTGCATGGGTGTTCCAACAATTGGTGGCGAGATGAGCTTTGAGAGCTGTTATAACGGCAACATCTTGGTAAATGCTTTCTCTTTGGGTCTTGCAAAAGCAGATGAGATATTCTACGGAAAAGCAGAGGGCATTGGAAACCCAGTAATTTATGTAGGAAGTAAAACTGGTAGAGATGGTCTGGGTGGGGCTGTTATGAGTAGCGATAGCTTTACAGAAGAGAGCAAATCGTTAAGACCAACAGTTCAAGTTGGCGACCCATTTACAGAAAAACTACTACTAGAGGCTTGTATGGAGCTATTTAAAACAGACCATGTTGTGGGTATTCAAGATATGGGAGCAGCTGGGCTTACAAGTAGTGCATTCGAGATGGCAGGAAGAAGTGGCTCTGGTATGATAATGCATTTAGATAAAGTTCCAGCAAGAGAAGAGGGCATGACACCTTACGACTTTATGTTAAGTGAATCTCAGGAGAGAATGTTAATTTGTGCTAAAAAAGGTAGCGAAGATAAGATTATAGAGATTTTCCACAAATGGGATTTAGATGCCGAAGTTATCGGAGAGGTTACAGACACTGGCAGAATGGAGCTTTATTGGCATGGAGAGATAGCTGCAGATATTCCAGTTGATCCAGTTAGCGAAGAGGCACCAATATTAGATAGACCAACAAAAGAGCCAGAGTATTTAGATAAAATTAAAGAGATAAATTTAGAGCCAATTAAGAGTGCATCTGCACAAGAGAGTTTTGAAAAACTAATTGGCTCTCTTGATGTAGTTGATAAAGCTTGGGGTTATAGCCAATATGACTCGACAGTTCAAACAAATACACAAAAGCACCCAGGAAGCCTAGATGCAAGTGTTATAAGAGTAAAAGAGAACGGTAAAGCCCTAGCAATGAGTAGCGACTGTAACACAAGGTACTGCTATATTAACCCAAAGGTTGGGGCTGCACTTGCAGTTGTAGAGAGTGGTAGAAATGTTGCAATGAGTGGAGCAAGACCACTTGCAATTACAGATTGCCTAAACTACGGAAACCCAGAAAACCCAGAGGTAATGTGGCAGTTTGCTAAGGGTTGCGATGGTATAAAAGAGGCTTGTTTAGAGCTTAATACGCCAGTTGTTAGTGGAAATGTATCGTTATATAACGAAACAGATGGAGTAAGTGTTTACCCAACGCCATCTATTGCTATGGTTGGAGTAAATAACAGTAGTGAAAATGTATTAAACTCTAAGTTTAAAAACCAAGGCGACATTGTTGTTTTAGTAGGCGATACAAAAGCAGACTTTGGTGGCTCTTTAGCACTAAAAGAGATTTGTGGCGAGATAAAAGGAGAGCTAGAGCCAATAGATTACAACAAAGAGTTAAAACTTTGGGATTTAATTATAAAAGCAAACGAGCAAAAGCTACTAAATAGTGCAAAAGATGTAAACATAGGTGGTTTAGCAATATCTCTTGCTAAAAAGTGTGCAGTATCAAATATGGGTGTAGAGGCTAATAGTGGATTAGATAAAGAGCTACTGTTTAGCGAGAGCCAAAGCAGAGCTATAGTAACTTTAGATAACTCAAACCTAGATGCATTTTTAAACCTTGCAAAAGAGATTGGTTTAAGTGCAAAAGCTATTGGAAAAGTAGGAGGAGACAGCTTTAAACTAGACGATATTAATATGCCTCTTAGCAAACTAAACGATATCTACTTTAATACATTCAAGAAAATAGTAGAGCAGGATATATAATGAATAGAGTAGCTATTTTAGGGCTTATACTAATTAATATTAGTTTTGCAAAGAGTGTTACTGCAACTAAAATTTGTGAAGTATTTAATAACTTAAAACACTCTAAAAACTCTCATCACGAGAAGCTAAAAGTTGGTCAAGAGTATCAAGTAATGCAAGAGCAAAGAGGCAACTATTTTATTAAAGTACCAAATGCCAAACCACAAAATAGATGGGTTGAACAGAGCTGTTTTGGTGCTAAAAAAATAGAAATAAAAGAGCCTACACCAACACTACAAACAACTAAAGAGGTTAAGAGTTCTAAAAGCAGTAATAGCAACACAGTATCTGCTCTTGTGCTTAGTTGGCAAAATACATTTTGCGAAACCCACTCTAATAAAAAAGAGTGTCGGCAAAAGATTGGAGCAAGTCATCTTGTATTACATGGTCTATGGCCACAACCAAGAAACAACCAATACTGTAATGTTTCTAAAAAGCTTATTGCCTTAGATAAGCAAAAACGCTGGAACGCCTTGCCAGATTTAGATTTAAACTCTACAACAAAAGCCCTTTTAGAGCAGTATATGCCAGGTTATAAAAGCAACCTACACAAACACGAGTGGATAAAACACGGCACATGCTACGGCACAGATGCAAACAGCTATTTCTATAACGCACTAACACTAACAAAAGAGATAGACAACACCATAGGCAAAGAGCTAAGAGTAAATGTTGGTAAAAAAATAAAAACAATAAACATAAAACGACTAGCAGCCAAAAATATATACCCAAAACTAAAAAATACCCTAGCAGTTAAATGCAAAAGAAGACTCCTTAGCGAAATATGGATAAACACAAAAGGGCAGGGCAGCAACATAAAAGAGCTAATTCAAAACGCCCCAACAATTAGAAGCAATTGTGTTGAAGCAGTAGTAGATGCACCAGGAAAGTTTAAAAAAAGGTTTTTTTAAACTTTAAGCATAAAATATTATCTCTTTGACAATCTTTACTTATCTCTGGGTTAAATAATCTTTATATATTTATTACCACAACAATTAATAATATATTATTTATATAGTAGTAATTTAATATAGTTATATAGAATTAAACTAAAGTGTGTTAGTATTGGTATATTTTTTTTTAAGGTTTTTTAAATGCTTTATAGTTCACATATATTTATGTTTCCATTTAGGTTTGATTGGAATAAGAGTGGTTTTGGTAGTGAGTTTGCTTTTTATAAAGATAATAGTATCGATAAGAGAGTTGAAAAAATAGATAGTTTTAAGGGTTGGGAGTATAAGCAATTTGATTTAAAACAACAAACAGATCTTTATAGTGAATATGCATACTTTTATGACTATGCAAGAGATGCTATCTATAATCAAAGCAAAGAAGATGCCATATCTTACTACTTTGAAAGAGAGTTAAAAGATGCAACTTACGAGATAAAAATTTTAAAAACTGATAAACCATATATTTTAGATATAAAAAATATATCAATGAGAGTTTTTCATACAGGTATTGCAATACTCTCTATAGAACTCGAAAATAAAAAATATGATAAATTTGATGAGATTTTAAATATCAATGATTTTGGAAGACGGATATATCCACAGTTTATCTCAGATGGGCAAACAAAATCTACTAAAGATTCATTTTTAGCTGATAGCATTAAAATAAAATCAAAAACTTTAAATGCAATAGAAAACTTTTGTTTTAAACCATCAGATGATATTGCTATAGGCTCTCACATCATGAATCTTTTAGGAGATAGCTTTTCCCAAGACAAAAAAGCTCAAAACGAGTTTTATATACAGCCTATTTTGGATGATAGAATGTTTGTGATTAGCTGGTATGGAGATGAACGAGAGAGTGAAAAACTTGTCAATGAAAACTATATAAAAAGTGATGAATGGTATAAATATGTTTTTGTAGATAATGGGGAAAAAACTGTTTTTTCTCCAGAAATGCAAACAAAACTTATAAAAGAGGCAACATATGATAGGTGGATGAATTATAAGTATAATGAAAAATGTAGTTTAACACTGTATGGAGTTTGTAGATATTCATTTGTTTGTATAAGTACTATTGACTTTCCTCTATTTCACATGAAAACCATGTATTTCCAAATGGTAACCTTGCTACTTGCCACAAGAGCATCTATCATCAGATTTTCAGACGAGATAGCAGCAGTCGCTACGAGTAAAGATATTGATAGACTCCAGCCACTTTATGAGCAATACCTCACCTTCTACAACCGACTATACTTCAAAGAAGTAACCCACCAAGACCAAGGCATAGAACTCTACGACATCGCAAGAAAACAGATGCGAATAGATGAGCATATGGAAAAATTAGACAACAAATTTTCAAAACTATTTGAGTATGCCAACTTAAAAGCAAACAACGAAACAAGCAACCAAATGAATAAACTAACTATTATGGGTGCAGTTTTCTTACCACCTTCTATCATGATAGCTCTATTTAGTATGGGGATATTTGATTATAAACAAAGTATAGATGCTTTAAGTATAGGATTAATAGCTATTTTCTTAAGTGCAGTTTTGAGCTACTTACTACTGACACTATCAAGTAGTAAAAAATTTACATTATCAAAACTATGGTTATGGCTTGTTCCTTTTGTGATTATAGGTGGCTTTTATTTTTATAGTGCAAAATCTTTAGAGTATATTGGAGATAAAAATAGAACAAAACCAAAAATCATAGAGACAACATATAAAAAAGTAAAAAACCTTATCTTCAAAAGAAAGGATAGTGATGTTAATAAAACCAAGTAATTATAAATTAGAGTTCACCCTCAAACAGCATACCCCCATCATCCACTTTCAAGCCGACCAAGCAGGAGCGACCTTGAGGGCAACAGAGTTAAAACCGAAGTTGGATAGGTTTTTGATAGAGCATGTGTTTAAAAATGAT
>CAMZLH010000072.1 GCA_947311565.1 uncultured Nitratifractor sp. | reverse complement strand
ATTAGCTCACCCTCTTTATAACCAAATGGCTCTAATGCAGGTGCTTCTTTTGTAGAGACCTTTTTACTCATCTCTTTTGAGATAGTCTCCATCTCTTTGGCACTATATTTACCATCTTTTAGAGATTTTTCTCCTTCTCTTCTCATACCATAACCAATATTGGCAGGTCCAGCAGTAAAGACTAAGTTTTGATTGACAAAATCCCAATCAATAATATCCTCTTTACCTCCACCTTTTTTATCTCTCATTACAATCTCTCTTGCAATGTAGTTCCAAAGTGCTAAATCCGTATTTGGAGAGAAGATAATATTAAAGTCACTCAAATCACAACTTCTGTGAGTATATGTTTGAATATTTACAACTTTAACTTTGTCTGGGTCGCTTAGTTTTCTATCTGTTACACGAGACCACAAAATTGGGTGCATCTCTGCCATGTTTGAACCCCATGAAACAATTGTATCGGTAAGCTCAATATCATCATAACATCCACTTGGCTCATCGATACCAAATGTTTGATAGAAACCAACAACAGCAGATGCCATACAGTGTCTTGCATTAGGGTCGATTGCATTACCTCTAAATCCACCTTTTACCATCTTTTGAGCTGCATAACCCTCCATAACAGTATATTGTCCAGAGCCAAATACACCAACACCTTCAGGTCCACTAGCTTTAAGAGCTTTCTTAATAGCGCTCTCCATCTCATCAAATGCTCTTTGCCAAGTTACTGGCTTAAATTTACCTTTTTTGTCAAACTCATCTTTATCATTCATTCTTAAAAGTGGAGTTTTTAGTCTATCTGCACCATACATAATCTTAGCGTTAAAGTAACCTTTGATACAGTTAAGACCTCTGTTTACTGGCGCTGCTGGGTCACCTTTAACGGCAACAATCTTACCACCTTTAGTTGCAAGCATAATACCACAACCAGTTCCACAAAATCTACATGGAGCCTTGTCCCATCTCCAACCATTCTCAGCCTCTGCTGCCGCTGCTTCAACTTCAGTAGGA
Organism: uncultured Nitratifractor sp.; assembly: GCA_947311565.1. Taxonomy (GTDB): domain Bacteria; phylum Campylobacterota; class Campylobacteria; order Campylobacterales; family Sulfurovaceae; genus JAADEQ01. The sequence goes on along the minus strand of CAMZLH010000072.1, from coordinate 17,299 downwards.
ACTGTAATTCCAACCGCCGCTGCCGCTGTTGCTGCTGCAGAAGTTTTAAGAAACTCTCTTCTATTCAAACCCATACGGACCTCCTGTTAATATTAAAATACACTAAATGATACTACTATAAATATTTAAATAAATTGATCTATATCAAAAATTGTAGATTTTATTATATTTTGTAACTATAATTATCATTTAAGTAACAGTTAAGCTAATGTTATAATATTATATTTTTAATATATATTAGAGATAGTTATTTAAAATTATTATGAAAGTGAAAAGCTAGCTATCTAACTCATCTTCTAGCTCTAGTAGTTCTAAATATCTATTGCTTGCTACTTCATACTCATTTTCTACTTTTTCTAGTTCTATAGATATCTCGCTAAGCCCTTTTAAGTTGTAGCACTCAGGGTCAGCTAAGCATCTATTTAACTCTTCCATTTTTCTCTCTAAATCCTCTACAATTTTTGGTAGAAGCTCTAGGTCACTTTTCTCTTTATAGCTAAGCTTATTCTGTCGTTTTTTTATTTTTTGCTCTACTTTTATCTCTTTTCCCATTTTAGTCTCAAAACTATCTAGCTCTTTAATCTCTTTCTCTATATCTAAGTATTCGCTATAACTTTGATAAGATACCTCTATATCTCCATTACCTTTAAATATAAATAGTTTTTGTGCTAACTTATCTACAAAATATCTATCGTGGCTTACAAAGAGTAGGGCACCTTGAAAACTTAGTAGTTTATCTTCTAAAATATTAATAGTTTGTATATCTAAATCATTGGTTGGTTCATCTAAAATTAGGCAGTCGTAGCTTTTAGTAAATAAGAGTGCTAGTGCTACTCTATTTTTCTCTCCACCACTTAATTGAAATATCTTTTTATCTAAATACTCTTTTGGAAATAGAAAGTTCTTTAAGTAGCCAAATACATGCATATTTTTTCCCTCTACCATAACTCTATCTCCGCCATCAGGGCAGAATACATCTATTAAAGTTGCATCTTCTTTTAGCATCTCTCTATGTTGATCAAAGTAGCCAATAGAGAGTTCACCTCTTTTTATGAGACCACTATCCTCTTTTAGTCTACCAAGTAGAATCTTAAGTAGAGTCGATTTACCACTACCATTTGCACCAACAATTGCTATCTTGTCTCGTTGTAGTATTCTTGTTGTAAAGTCTTTAACTAATAGCTTATTAGCAATAGAGTAGTTAAGTTTTTCTATCTCAAATAGCATCTTCTTTTTAGCTACTACCTTTTCGCCTCTCCAACTCTTCTTTTCACGCTCTAACTCTACTTTCATCTTTCTAATTAGAGTAGGGTCTTTCTTTGCTTTGTCTCTAAGTTCAAATACCCTTCTTTTTCTGCCTTGGTTTCGTGTCTCTCTAGCTCTTACTCCTTTTGCTAACCACTCCTCTTCTCTTTTTAGTAGGCGTAGTAGATTTTCGTGCTCTTTTTGCATAGAGTGTAGGCGCTGCTCTTTTTGTGCTAAGTAGCTCTCATAACCACCCCTATAATTTACAACTTTTAGGTTCTCTACCTCTACAATTCTAGTTGCAATTTTATCTAGAAAATATCTATCATGCGATATTAAAAGTAGAGTGAACTTCTCTTTTAGTAGTATCTCTTCTAGGTACTCTACCATATATACATCTAGGTGGTTTGTTGGCTCATCTAATATAAGTAAGTCTGGTTTTTTTAAAATTAAAGAGGCTAAAGCAACACGTCGTTGCTCCCCACCAGAGAGTGTAGAAACTAATCTATGCTCATACTCTTTTAGTTGGAACTCTTGCATTGCTCTCTCTATTTTAGAGCTTAAATCCCAAGCATTGTGATGGTCTAGATATGCTGTAATCTCTTCATACTCTTTTAATAGTTTTTTATCTTCTATATTAGTAGCTATTTGCTCGCTTAACTCTTGATATCTATTTTGTGCAGCTTTAATCTCTACTAACTCATTTTCAATAGCCTCTTTTACTGTTGCATTATCATCAAATATTGGCATTTGGCTAAGCATTGCAAGCTCTATCGAACTATCTTTAATAACTTTACCTTCATCTGGATCTTCTAATCCTATTGCCAACTTTAAAAGAGTAGACTTACCACATCCATTCTGTCCAATTATAGCAACTCTTTCACCCTCTTGAATATGAAAATCTAACCCATCAAATATCTGCTTAACATCATATTTTTTCTTTATCTCATACATATCTATAAATGCCATAATAGTTCACCCTTAAAGTAGTTGTGCTATTTTACCAAAACTTAAGTAGATTTTGATATATTTGTCTCAAAAATATAAAGGATTATAATGTTAACTATATTAATGGGGCTATTTACCCTATATACTTTAATAAAAATATATGTAAGTGTTATGCAAATTGGTTATATAAGCGATGTAAAAAGAGAAGATTCTATACTTCTCTCACCTGCTAAATATGTTGTAGCAGGAAACTATGCAATTAAGAAAGAGCGTCTAGCAATTGCAGAGAGCTTTTTGGAGTATTTAATATTTTTAGTTTGGGTATTTGTTGGCTTTAAGTGGTTGCAAAATTTAACAGGACTAGAGGGTTTAAGTAGCAGTTTACTATTTATCTTTGGATATATTGTAATTAACTTTTTAGCAGGTTTACCATTTGATATATATAGAGTCTTTAAATTAGACAAATCATTTAACTTTAGCAAAACTACACCTAAACTATATATTATAGATACTATAAAGTCATCTCTAATATTTTTAGTTATAGGTGGTGCAATATTTAGCGCAATTATCTATATTATAGATAACTTCTCTAACTGGTGGTTTTATGCATTTTTAATAGTTTTTACATTTATAATCTTTGTAAATATGCTATATCCAACTCTTATTGCACCAATGTTTAATAAGTTTAAACCAATAGAAGATATAGAGTTAAAAAACGATATAGAGAAGATAATGAAGAGTGTTGGTTTAGATAGTAATGGAATATTTACAATAGATGCAAGCAAAAGAGATAATCGTCTAAATGCCTATTTTGGTGGGCTTGGTAACTCAAAAAGGGTAGTGCTTTATGATACTCTTTTAGAGAAGCTTAATAAGAGTGAAATAGTTGCAATTTTAGGACATGAGCTTGGTCACTACAGCCATAAAGATATTTTTAAAAATATTGCAACAATTGGAGTGTTTCTATTTTTTGTTTTGTCCACTATTGGCAACTTGCCTGAGTCTCTATTTTTAGAACTAGGTATAGTTGCAACTGCTGGAGTAAAGCTTGCCGTTATTATGATGCTACTACCTGTATTTAGCTTTATCTATATGCCAATTATGGGGTTACTAAGCCGACATAACGAATACGAAGCAGATAAATTTGGTGCTAAAATTGGTGGTAAACAAAACCTTATTAATGCACTTTTAAAGTTAGTTAATGAGAATAAGTCATTTCCAAAATCGCACCCTATATATATTTTTTTCTACTATACTCACCCACCAGTATTAGAGAGGTTAAAAGCTTTAGGTTACAGTGAAAGTAAAGCTCAAGATAGCATAATTTTGGACTTTTTAAATGCTGATAACTAAAGCTCTCCTTTGGGGGCAAAAAGAGCTTAACACTTTTGAAAGACCTCGCCTAGAAGCAGAAATTCTATTAGCACATCTTCTCGCTTGCAAAAGAGAAGAGTTAGTTTTAAAGCATATTGAAGATATAGATTTTGGTGCTTATAAATCTATAATAGATAGACGAAAAAGGCATGAACCAATAGAGTATATTACAAATAGTGTAAGTTTTTACAAATATAACTTTTTTATCGATAAAGGTGCTCTAATACCAAGACCAGAGAGTGAAATATTGGTAGAAAAAGCGATAGAGCTAATAAAGAGATACAATATTAAAAGTGTAGCTGAAATTGGCATTGGTAGTGGGGCATTAAGTATTAGTATTGCAAAAGAGTGCAGTGTTAATATTGTTGCAAGCGATATATCTAAAGATGCAATAAAAGTTGCAAAACATAATATTAAAAGTTTTAAGCTAGAAGATGTAGTTGAGGTAAAAGAGTGCTCTCTACTAAGTTGTATAGAGAGACCAGAGCTTTTAATAAGTAATCCACCATATATAGACCCAGAGTTTAAGTTAGATAAAAATGTATTAGATTATGAACCCCACACAGCACTATTCGCACCAAACAAAGGCAGAGCTATACTTTTTGATATTTTAGATACTATTAAGGAAAAAAATATAAAATACGCAATATGCGAAATGGGATATGACCAAAAAGAGCCTATCTTAGAGTACGCACAAACAATAGATCTAGATGGTAAAATAGAGATTTATAAAGATTACGCACAACTCGATAGAGGGTTTGTCTATATAAAGGAAAAAGATGAAAACAAATAGTTATTTAACAGTAGTATATCTACTAATTTTAGGAGTAGTGTTAGGTGCTACAGCATATGCTGGTGCAGTTGTTGCTCCTGTTACATTTCATTCGGAGAGATATTTAGGTAGTGAGCTTCTTAGTCGCTTTCAAGAGGGGCTTATAATGAGCGAAAATTTTGTAAGGCTTGGATATTTTATAATTGCTAGTGTTGTTGCAATTGTTATTTATGAAGGGTATCAGTATAAGAGATTTAACAGAGATCTAATAAAGACTCTTAGTGCTCTTGGTGCTATATCTTCTGCAATGTTATTTAAATACTTCTATATGAGCTCTATATTAGATATGCAAAGACAAGGTGAGAGTGTAGTAAATAGTAAAATATTTGAAAATATGCATAAAGGTAGTGAAATTGCGTTAACTCTTTTTATGGTGTTTGTAGTAGTATTATTTGTTAAAACCCTCTTAAAGGAGATTAAGTAGTGCTACAACACCCTTTTAAGCCAATAGTTTTTAAAGGTTGTAAAGTGCTTATACTTGGCTCTTTTCCTAGTGTTAAATCTTTTGAAAATAGCTTTTACTATGCAAATCCTAAAAATCAGTTTTGGAAGATTTTAAGTGAGATAAGTGGATATCCTATAAACAATAGAGACCAAAAGTTATGGTTATTAAAAGAGTTAAAGTTTGGATTGTGGGATGTTATAAAAAGCTGCCGTAGAGAGAACTCAAGTGATAGTAACTTAAAAGATACTCTAGTAAATAATATAGAGTCAACTCTACAAGATTATACTACTATAGAGCTAATTGCATTTACAAGTAAACTAGCACAGAAGCTATATAATCAAAACTTTAGCCACTTAAATATAGATACTATTTACCTACCTTCGCCATCGCCTGCATACGCAGCGCTATCATTAGAGAAAAAGGCATATATCTATAAAGAGTCTCTAGAAGAGTATCTATGACTTGGGCAATTGGTGACATACAAGGGTGCTATAAACACCTTATGGAACTTCTTATAAAGATTAATTTTAATCCTAAAAAAGATAGACTGTGGCTTGCAGGCGACTTAGTAAACAGAGGTGAAAATTCGTTAGAAGTTTTAAGGTTTGTCTATGCCTATAGAGATAGTATTCAAGTAGTTTTGGGTAATCATGATATATCTTTAATTGCAGCCTTTTTTGGTATCAAAAAAACTAACCCTACAATTGCTCCAATATTAGAGAGCAAAGATTCTAAAACACTTATAAGTTGGTTAAGAGAGCAGCCATTTTTACATATAGATTACAATTTAGGATATGCAATGGCGCACGCAGGTATTGCACCAGATTTAGAGCTTGGAGCTGCAAAATACTATAATAACATTTTGCAAAGTAGACTTAAGAGTAGCCATGCCAAAGAGTGGTTAAAAGCAATGCTTAGCAAAAAGAGTGACCATTTTATTCTAGATGGAACAAATGTAGAGATAGAGCGATATATACTATCTAGTTTTATTTCAATGAGATACTGCTATAAAAATGGATATTTAGATTTTAAACAAAAAGGCTCTCCTAGTAAGTTAAAAAATAGCGAACTATTCCCTTGGTTTGATTCTCCTACTAAAGTTAAAAAAGAGTTAAAAATTGTATTTGGACACTGGTCTACTTTAGGTTTTGTAGATAGAGAAGATATTTTAGCACTTGATACTGGTTGTCTCTGGGGTAGAGAGCTAACTGCTTACTCGCTAGAGAGTAAAGAGATAGTTAGCTTAAGTTGTTAAGAGTTTTTTAGCTTATTACTTCACTCTTCCCTATGGGTGTAGCTCTTTGTGAGGTAATATTTTACTATTGGTTGCTACATATCTAAATATTTTAATAGTCCTTTTGATATCTTAGTAAATGGTAATAACTTTGTACCTCCATATTTTAATTTAAATAGTTTTACATTTGCTTGATTTTTTAAAGGAATCAAATCATCACCATGAGGTCCTACTGTACGACTGCCAAACATATATAGAGCTTTTTTTGCTTCTACTTTTGTACCATCTAAATAGTCGTAAACATAGATTTTATCTATACTATCTTTTAATAATTTATGCTTTTTAAAGTAATCTTGATGGGTATAAACCAACATAATAGATTTTACAGAGACAAATTTTTGAATTTCTCCATTTTTAAGTTTTGCTTCACACAAGAATTTTGGGTATTTTTTTAACTCTAACTGATAGACCATATCTGTTGTTTGTAGATTAATGTTATCTGTTTTATTGGCATCTTTTGCAAATAGTGCAATTGTTGCCAAAATTGTTATTAATAGCATTTTTTTCATCTTAAGTACTCTCCTTTTATTATTTTATCTCTTACAATAAATCTTTTCTTTTAAATAGAACAAAGCCTAATGTTGCAAATATTAAACCCAAAATTATAGGGTAAATTATACTATAAACTATTAAGAATTTAGATCCTAATGTATCTAGTAGATAGTATGCTACAGGTCCTATTACTGTTAATTCTGGGTCAAAAAGTGTAATTGCACCTATTCTAAATACCTCTATAGGGTTTAGCATAGCAACTGTAACTATTACGCTATCGTTTAGTTGCCCTTGTAGCATTAAGCCTATTAATACTATATCTATAAATGCCAATAAGAGTATCCATACCATAAATGAAATTCCAAGTGCGATATCTGTTGATTTCACCACAGTAGAGATAAAAAATGATATACCTAAAAAGACAAATGAGATAGAGAATATCAATGCACTATAGAGTAACAACATACTCCACGGCAAACCCCCACCATGAAATAATCCAAAGATTACTCCAAGTAGCAAAGAGAATATAACGGGCATAAATACTACAACAAATCTTCCAAGCATTTTACCCCAATAGTAATCTTTTAGAGATATTGGAAATGAGAGCATATACTCTAAAATATTACTCTCTCTATCGCTTGTTATCGACTTTACCGTTGTAATTAGTATAAATATTGGTAATATTATAATTGTAACTTGCATAAATATCAGTATCATTCTACTAAGCCCAGAAAATCCCATTACTACACTATCACTAATACCTGTTATAAAAAAGAGTGCCATCAAACCACCAAAAACTATAGTATAGACATAAAACCATTTTGAACGAATAGACTCTTTTATATCAAGATATGCTACTAAAAAGAGATTTTTCATCTTTTACCACCAAAATTATCTACCTTTTGGGTATTTAATTTTTCTATCTTAAATGTCATCTTCTTTACATACTCAAAATCTTTTAATTTTGCACCCTTTGGAGCACTCTCTTTTGTATATGCTGCAAATCCAAATGCCATAGGAGTAATGCTCTCATCGGTATATAGAGCCTTTTTCGCATCTATCCATTTGCCACTTTTAGCATCTGTTACCCAAAGTTTTGCACTATTTGTCCATGGGATTTTCTCCTCTTTTAACCAAAGAACACCACAACCTATATCATCAAATTTATATACCTTATTACTCTTTGGATTGACAATTTCAAAAGCAAATTTTCTATCACTTACTGCCATTTTGCACCTCTCGCACATATCTCTATCCCAGTGAATAGTCTCGAAATCGCCTTTTTTTCTATCACTGCATCCAAAGAGTAAAAATATCAAAAAGAGTAAACTAAAGTATTTCATCCTCTACCACCTTTCCAAGTTCCATATATATTTTACGGTTAATTAACTCTTTTATCTCATCTATTCTATGTGTAATAAAAAGTGTTGTGCAACTGCTATCTAACTCCTCTAAGAGCTTATAAAAACTCTCTCTAGCTTTTGGGTCTAAGTTTGCAGTTGGTTCATCAAAAATAAGAAGAGAACTCTTTTTAGCTATTGCTATTGCAATTAATAGTTTTTGTTTCATTCCACCAGAGAGCTTTAAAAACTGTTTTTTTAGATTTTTGTTAATATCCAAATCCATTTTATTAGCCTCTTGCAAAATTTGCTCTCTGCTGATATCTGAGCTTTTTTGAATATAGTTTAAAAGCTCATCTAAAGATAACTTTATTGGTGGAGGCATTTGTGGAATAAAGCTAACACTCTTTAACACCTCTACACGGCTCTTTATGGGGTTAAAGCCTTGAACCAAAATTTCACCACTATCTATATGGTAAAAGCCAAGAATTGCTCTAATTAGAGTTGTCTTTCCTGCTCCGTTTGGTCCAAGAATAGCAACTCTATCTCCACTATTTAACTCTAAATTCACACCATCTAAGACATACTCATTTAAGAAACTTTTTCTTACCTCTTTAACTTTAACTATCATAACTCTACACCAAATCTTTTAATCTAAAATCTACATTGTAAGCATCTTCATGACATACATCGAAACATCTGTTACATAAAATACAGTCACCATTATAGATATGTACTTGCGTAATACCCTTCTCTTGACGCTCTTTATCGTGTTTTGGTTTTGTAAACTCTATAACATGCTCTTCGGGGCATGCTACCAAACATGCACCACAATGGTCGCACTTATCCATATCCCATTTTATTCTAGTTAATGATAACCACCCTAACATATTATATGTTGTTCCAACAGGGCATATATATTTGCACCAGCCTCTACGGCTAAAGAAAATCTCAAATAACAATACAATTACAACCCAAACAATTGCCAAGCTCCATCCATAAGTTATAAAACGACTAATTATTCCAATAGGATTTATAACTTCAAAGACTAAATAGCCATCTATAAAGGCAGCAAGTAGAAAAACAACCCAAAAGTAAAATCTTAAATTTGGTGAGAACTTTCTCTCTTTAATTATCTTTTTTCTAACCAGCTTCATATGAATATGCTCACCAATTTCACTAAGTAGTCCATAAGGGCAGACCCAAGAGCAGTAAGCTTTACCCCCAACAAAGAAGTAAAAAACAAGCAAAGTTACACTTCCAATTATCACATTTGTATGAAAGTGATGCTCACTTGCAAAAATCTCTAACGATGTAAATGGGTCTATCAAGTGAAATCCAAGAAGCCTAGAGCCATTTAGTGTACCTTCCAAAAATTGAAAATCAACAAAAAATGAGATAAAAAACATAGCATTAATTACAATAATAGAGAGCCACCGCCAACCTCTCCAACTAAGCCTTGTTTTACCATTTTTATTTTTAGAGACAAATGTCGATAAGAATGGTGCCTCTATTAACTCTTTGGAGCTATCTTTATATTTATCCATAGCAAACTCCTTTATTTAGATGCTTTCTCTAACTTCTCTTTAAATGTTGCAATTTCACTTGAAAGCTCTTCTAACTCTGCTTCGCTAAGTGAGCCTAACAATCCATACATTACATAATTTTTTCTCTTTCCGGTTTTAAAATTTTTAAGAGCCTGAAATACTTTATCTTTACTTTGACCCAAAAGTTTTGGTCCAATTATACCCTCGCCAATATTTCCATGGCAAGATGCACAACTCTTCTTATATAGTGGACTAACTTCAAATGCTGCAATATTTCCAGCCTTTTCTCTTAGGGCTTTTAGCTTTTTATCCATCTCATCTTCTTGCTTAGCTTTAGGTGTTTCTATTTGGCTTGTCTGTTTTGTATTGTCTTGGTTTTTAACCTTTAGTTTACTATCTTCCATTCTAGTCTTATCTATAAGCTTGGAAATTTTGTCTAATTTATTAACACCAACATCTAAATTAACCATATAAACTGTTGCCCAAATAGCCAAAAGAGTAGCAACCCCTGCAATTATGTGTCTCATTTTCTCTCCTCTCTCATTTTTCTAATCTCTTTATTAAACTTTGCAATCTCATCTGCAATAGACTTTAATTTTGTATCATCTATTTGTGATACCAACTCTTTCATAAGCACATTTTTCTTTTCACCTGTTTTAAAAGCTAATATTCTTTTATATATAAAAGAGCTATCTTTGTCTAATAACGAAGGTCCTATAACTCCATTGGCATAGTCATCATGACAAGGTGAACACTTGATAATATAGTCTCTACTTAACCGTTTTATCATCATTGTTATTTGAACTCTCTCATAAGGACTTTTTATATGCAAATATGCATCTATGGTTGTTCTAACTTTACTTGTTTCACTATTATACTCTTTTGTCGCATTATCACTCTTTTTATTATAAGAGTAGTAAAACTCGCCACTGTTAGCTTTGGATTTTTCACTCTTTTTTTCTTCTTTAACAACATTTTTTGTTACTTTTATCTCTTTAGCTACACTATTGTTACTACTCGTTTGTGGCTCTTTTTTATTATCACCACCACATCCAGCTATTAATAAAACTGTCCCTATAACTATTATATTCTTAACCATTTTTGCCCCCTTTTTTATATACATTTGCATAAGTTTCTCTAGGAATTATCTTTATAATTTCAGTTGGACAAAGCTCTACGCAAACACCACACCCATTACAAGCCTCTCTAATCTCTGGTATAAATCCACCTTTATGTTTTATCATACCTATTGCATCTTGACTATTTGGAAAATATGGACACATATCAGCACAAATTATGCAATCTTTATCTCTAAATTTTTCAAGCTTTTCTAAAACTCCCTTCTGAAGCTCCTCTTTTTCGCTCTCATTCCCTCTAATTACAACTTTTTTACTCTCTTTCTCCTCTTTAGATAAAACTTTCGTATGCTCATAAATTTTATCTATTGCAACATCTGGGACTTTTTTATTATGCAATGCTAAACATCTATCTATATTTGTGACAACAGCAACACCCATATTTATATATTTAATATTATCTTTTTCATGATCTAATGCACCAGTTGGACAAGCCAATATACAAGGAAATGCTTCACATAAGTAGCAACCTCTTTCTATTGGGTCTATATAAGCCATTCCTAAACTTGCACCACCCTCGATATCTTCTAATTTTATTGCATCATATGGACACACCTGTAGACATTGACCACACTTAATACACATCTTCAAAAAGGTATCTTCATCTACTGCACCTGGTGGGCGAAGTAGTAGTTTACTTGATTTTAAATTTGGCGCAAAATATATTCCTGCCCCACTAACAATACTTAAGGCACCAACTCCTATAATATTTTTTATAAACTCTCTTCTCTTCTTCTCTTTTTGTAATTCGTTCACTATCTACCTCCTTGTTTCAGCTTTGGATGTTTATCAACAGCCAAAATTACTGGTTCCGAAATTGGTGCTAATTTAGCTAAAAAATTAACAGCCCCAATTACTGGAGAGCCATAAAAGAATTTAACATTTGGCTTCATTAACCAAATTTTACTGGCATAATATCTCTCTATATGTGGTGTATCACCTATGCCATCTCTATTTTTATCAAAACCTTCATAACTATCCCAATAGTTGCCATCCCATATATTTTGAGAGACTTTTGTATTGTAAGAGTCATTAATAATATTCTCTATATTGCCCTTTATAAAGTTACCCTTAAATATATTATTAAGGCTTAAAGAGTGAAAATGAACAGCTTCAGCATTGTATAACAATCTGTTGTTTTTATAGATATTTTTACTACCAGGCTGAAATGGTGACCTATCTATATAGAGACCTCTTGCACAATAGATCATTGTATTGTTTTTGATAGTATAGTTAGAGCAATCTTTAAGACCAATTCCAAGCCCTGTTGTGCCAAGTGAATTTTTTACTATATTTCCTGTTACAACAGTATCTCTTGAATACATAAAAAATATCCCAACACTATTATGCTCAAAAGTATTATCTCTAACTATATTTTTACCAGTGTACATAAAGTGTAAAGAGTATCTGCAATACTCTCCAAAATTCTTCTCTATTAAATTTCCATGGCTATACCAGACAACAAAATCACGAGCTTTTGTAATATGATTTTTTCTTAAAATATTGTCATTACTATACCAAAGCCTAATTGCATCACCCCTAAGACCTAAGCTAAATGGTTTGGAGCTAATGTAATTAGCACTAATTTCACACCTGTGAGCCTCTTGCATATCTATACCAAAAAGAACATCTACTATTTTGCAATTTAATACTTTGGAGCTAGTAACCTTTTTTAAAACAACACCGGCATCTACTCTTTCATGTTGTGCCCCACTGTGCCGTATTGTTAAATTTTTAATTGTTACATTTTTACTCTTTATTGTTACAACACTACCTTTGCCATCTCCTTCAATAATAGCTCTTTGGTCTTTTCCATCTATAATTAGTGGCTTATCTATTACAATATTACCCTTGTAAACACCAGCTGGAAGCTCCAGTAAAGAACCAGCCTCTGCACTATCAATAGCTTTTTGTAAACTATTTGATGCAAATAACGGTAAGATAAATATTGCTAGTAATAGCCACTGCTTCATACAGAAAACTCCTTTTTTAAGCATTTAACTTAATTGGTTGCTCTTAAAGCTTTTTTCTTAGAGATAATTGCCAAAAGAGACAATACACTAATAGCTACAAGCACCCAAAAACCTATTGTAGGATAAGAGTGAGTTGTAAATTGTGCAACCTTTCCATCTCCAAATACAGTTGGCATAAATGGTTTTATCTTAAATGCTCCCCAATCATGCATATGGTGACCAAACCAGTAGAGCCAATATGAGTAGAAACCTATAAAAACAACTGGTAGTGCCACAGGAATTAGCATTAAAAGATTAAGAAGTTTAGAGTTATAAACTATAAATAGTACAAGCAATAATGCAACAAATACAAGTGTATAAGGTGCTAACGCTCTTAAATATGGTGCTCCTCTTTTCATAGGATCCATACCTATAAAGTGGTTAATTGTATTCATTTCATGAACATCTCCACTAAAGCCATCAAAGTGGTAATATACAGGAATACCGTTTGGGAATGCCTCTTTTGGATAGTTAGGAGCCTCTAGTGCAACATACCAAATTGGTGCTGTTGCAACACTAAGCTCTGCATCTTCATCTATCATCTTTTTTAAATCACCAGCTACATTTTTTGGTATATTGGGACTAATATATCTTCCTTTTTGGTAAAAGTCCCACACTTTATATGTAATAGATGATATCTTATCTGATTTGCCATCTTTTGCTAATTCAACAACATTATGTGTAAATATTGCTGGAATAGTAAAAAAGTATAGCAACAGTGCCAATGCTAAAAAAGAAAAAACTCTCGATTTTGTAAGTGATTTGTTCATTATAACTCCCTCTTTATAGTTTCTTTTAATATTCTTAATAATTATATAGAATATTAAAAGAAATTATAATGATTTAAATCAATAATCTATCCCCACTTAAAAAGTGGGAATGATTTTAGTTGATTTTATGCTTTTACTATTAAGCTTGTATAGTTACAAGTTAGAATAGGTTAGCATTCTTCTCTATCCATTTAAGATACTCTATAATATCATCTACCTGTTCTGATTTCATACCTTGGTTAGGCATTCTTAGATTAAAGTAGTTAATCATAGATTTAACATATGGATCTTCATATTTACTCTTAGGATCAAGAACAAAATCTTTAACCCACTTCTCTCCATTTTCATGACGGCTTAATACTCCTAATAGATCTGGTCCTGAACTAACTTTGCCAATAACATGGCATCCATTACATCCACCCTCTAAGTAAGCTTTTTTACCTCTTGCCTCTGCTTCATTCATAGGTGTTGCAATTTTAGTTACAAGAAGATCTTTTGCTCTAATTCCGACATCAGCAGTTTTTACCATATATTGCCAAATCATATTTTCAAACAAAATAGCTTTTTCCATATCTCCAGCTTTTACAGCTTCGTCAGATTTAGCTTTTTGCTCTTTAATTTTTCCATATTGGTCAAGTGCATCTGTTACAAGATTTTTAACAATTGGATATTTTTCAAAATGGTTAGCTTTTAAGAACTTAACAACACTTTGTATAACAGCATCTGTTGCTTTATTTGTAGCAACTGTTTTGTCATATTCTGCTTTAAGTTGCTCTGGAGACATTTTTGCTCTTTTTAACTTTTTAGCACTAACATATTTTTTGTTAGGGTCTTTAACCATTAAGTAACCCATCATCTCCAAGTGAAGTGCCGAACAGAACTCTGTGCAGTAGTATGGGAATACACCTTCCATATCAGCTTTAAATGTAACAGAAACTGTTTTACCAGGCTCTAAAGATGTATGAAGATTATAAAGGTCTATAGTAAAGCCATGTGTTTCATCTTCTGCACGCTCTAAATTGGTTAAATAGAATGTTACAGTATCACCCTTATTAACTGTTACTCTCTCTGGGTTGATATGGCTTCTAACCATTGTTCCATATACATATACATGGTTACCTTTTCTCTCTATTCTCTCTTGACCTGCTAAAGTTTTACCAACATGAGTTTTACCTGTAAATGCACTTGTTCCCATTTTGTATCGAACATGTGGGTGTAGTTTTTCTGCTCTGATTGCAACTGCTTGGTGTGGCTCTCCAAGAGGGATAGGCATATCATAAAGAAGTTGCATCTTTTTACCCTTAACATCGATTAATTGATGGTTTTGTGGGTGCAGTGGTCCTATATTATTAAATCTATCAATTGCTAACTTATTAAGTGCAATAATATAATCTCCTTGTGGGTCCTCAGTTTTTCCTTCCATACCACAAAGGTGACCAATATTATAGTTAACATTTTGTCTATCTTTAACTTTACAAGTTAGATAATTCCATTTTACAACTTGAGAATCAACATATAAAGATGTATATATCTCTCCATCTGTTTTCCATTTTGGTCCAAATTGGTTATGTAGTGGTCCTAAGCCCAACTCTGCTTGGCAATGAGCTGCCTTTTTCATATCTAAAATAGGAATACCATATGGGTCTTTACCTGCATACTCTTTCTTTTTAATTAAATCTTGAATCTTCTCCCAACTATATACAGTTGCATGAGTATCCAATTTTCCACAAACTACCATAAATTTACCATCTGGGCTAACATCAACACCATGTGGAGATTTTGGCTCAGGAATTAAGAATAGTGCATCATTTTTAACTGCAACATCTATTGGAACGACTCTATGTCCATTTATAACTTTTACATTTTTTGGATCTTTTGCAAGTTCTGCTATCTTTTTCCAGTTATATACATGTAAAAAGTCAGTATCGTTTCTACTTGTTCCTGCCTCAAATGGTGGCATACCTTTTTCTATTCCACCTGTGTACATCTCTGAGTTAAAACTGTTTGTAAAGCCCCAACCAGCACTTGCCTCTTTACCAGAGTCTGATAAATCTTGCATATATGGTGGCATCTCAATTGTAAATGATGCGTTTGCATCTATTCTACCAATTTTTGGGTCAAACTTCCAAACTGTTACACCACCTCTATATGTCTCTGCATACTCCTCTATTGGGTGATAATTGTTATCAAGTGGAGCACCATATTGACAAGCCTCCAAAATATGCTCAGAGTTTGGAGTAAAAAATGCCCCACCATGGTCACTTTTGAATACTGGATTTACAACAATTTGTTTAGTAACAAAGTCACTTAAGTCAATAACAGCAAGTCTTGGGTTTGCTTTATCGTTAATTACAAGCCACTTACCATCATACTTACCATCAGTTTCAGAGAGTGCTGGATGGTGAGTATCACCCCAAGTTATCTTTTTACCTCTAATATTACCCTCTGCAAGAATTTTTTTAGTATCATCATCATATCCCCAACCTTGCCAAGGCTCAGGAGTAAATACACCTATATACTTTAGTATTCTCATAGATGGAACACCATATACCATTACCTGTCCAGATTGTCCACCAGAGCTAAAGACAATATACTTATCCCGTCCACCGCTTGGGGTATATGTCTTAGCTGCTGCTAACATATCTTGTTCACTTAAGCCTCTATCTTTCATAACTTTTTCTAACTCGCCACCAGCCCAAGTGAAGCTAACAAGCAGAGCAGAAGATGCTACAAAAGAGAGAGCTTTGTCTAAGAGACCTCTCTTCATCTTATCCTCCTATTAAATTTAATAGTGTATTAGTAAAAATGAACTAATACTACACTATAATTGTATTATATTGCGAGTCGCTTTTGGGTCGCAACTATAAAAAAATATGATTTTTTAAATAACTGTTGGGTTATTTTAACAAAATAATGGGATTATTTAGAGATACTATTTATACTATATCCTAGTTTATTATTAGATTCTATTATATTTAAAGGTAATTTTTTTCTAAGTTTAAATACTAAATTTTTCAAAGCTGAAGGTGGTGCTTCTTTATAGATATATAAGTTATCTTCTATCTCTGTTTTTGTTACTAATTTACCTCTATGTTTAAGTAGTAATTCAATAAATATAACCTCTTTATTTGTAAGATTTATTATACTATCTATATATTTTATAATTTTATTTTCGTAATCATAAGATAGTGTTTCATTAAATATTGCAATCTCTGAAGAACTTTTATTTAAAGTCTTTGCACAAGATACCAATACTCCTTCTAAGTCGCTCTCTTTAACAGGTTTTAGTAGGTACTCTACTAAAGAGAGCTTAATAGCTTCTAATAGATACTCTTGATTACTATAGGCACTTGTAATAACAATTGGAATATCACTCTTTTTTTTACGAACTCTTTTGATAAACTCTATACCATCCATCTTTGGCATCTTAATATCTGTAAAGATTATATCTATATTACTATCTAATACCTCAAGAGCCTCTTTACCATTTGTAGCAGTAATTACTTTCCCAACAAATAGGCTCAATAGTTTTGAAAAACTAGCTCTTAATTGTGGTTCATCTTCTATAAGTAGAATAGTTGAATTATTTAGAATATCTTCGTAACTTTGTATCATAATCTGATTCTATCATAAATTTATGTTAAAATTGTTGTTATAAATCAATAAGTAGGTAAAGTATGCAACTCAAAAGTTTTAATTTTACAAAAAGATATATATTAGCACTATCTATTATTGCACTACTATCTGCTTTTGCATATTTTAATCTGCAGCACTTAATCTCTAGTCAATATATTAATGGTAATTTAATAAATATTAGTGGTAAACAAAGAATGCTTTCTCAACAGATATCTTTAAATTCAATAT
>CAMZLH010000071.1 GCA_947311565.1 uncultured Nitratifractor sp. | reverse complement strand
CAAACCCCCAACGGCAGGCACTTTAACGGAAGTCCCTTAGTCAGTCCCTAAGTAGTCCCTTAGTCCTACTTTTTGACATCCACAGACGATCACACCCCACACAAACCCCCAAAAAACGGGCATCAAAACTTTAAGAAAACTTTGAGACATTTTGAACGCAAAACTTTAGGACATTTTGAACGGGGGTTTACAATATGCTTAGAGACTAAGCAGGAAAAAATGCAGAAGGAGAGCAGAAAATCTTTGGGTGATTTGTCTGTGGTATGAAAATGGTTTCATGTTGTTCTCCTTTTTTAGTTTGCAAAAGTATATCAGAAATTTTTTAAACCATCTGCACCAAAGCCATATAAATTAATGTAGAGCCAAAAATAGATAGCAAGTAGTTTCCTTTTATTAAGTGCAAAACTATAGCAGTTACAATTGCTATAATCTCTTTGTATGCAAAAGGTGATGTTGAAAAATCCACATTAATAAGGGTATAAAATATTAAAATTATTAAAATCACTAGCGGAAAGCTCTTCTCTATATAGTCTATCCACCTGTTTGGTTTGGCTTTTGCAAAGATAATAAATGGAAAAGCTCTTGTAACAATATTTGCGAGAGCCAAAATAGCAATTGCTTCTATTAAATAACTACTCACTTTTAAGCCCCTTTCTAAGCAGTAACAGCACTAAAGATACTGCAATCGCAACTACAAGCATATTATCTTTTGATATAAAAAGAGCTAAAGTTGCCGAAACAGAGGCGATTATAATTAGCATAAAATCTCTACTCTTTTTAAACTGCTCAATTGCTAATACAACAAATAGTGCCGTTAGTGCGAACTCTATTCCTTTAGAGTTAAAATCTATCTTCGCCCCAAAAACAGCCCCCAAAGCAGTGCCACTAATCCAATATATGTGGTGAAGCAAACTTATATAAAAAAGATACCACTTTTGATTAAACTTACTATCTATATCTTTAGAAGTTAGCAGAGCATAAGTCTCATCTGTTAGTGCAAATATAAGATAACTCTTTATCCCCTTAGCCTTTTTAAAGCGTTTTAGTAAAGATAATCCATAAAAAATCTGCCTAATATTTACAGAAATTCCAGCAATAAAAAGCTCTAAAAACCCAGCCTTTGCTTTAAGAAGCGATATAGCCAAAAACTGCAAAGCCCCAGCATATATAAAAATAGACATTGCAATTGGAACAATAGGGCTAAACCCACTGCTAACAGCAATAAGCCCAAATGAAAACCCTAAAACCATATATCCCATAAATACAGCAACTGAGTCTTTTAAGGCAACTGTAAACTCTTGTTTATAATACATTTAGTTACTTCTTTTCAAATAGATTAAACTCAATTTGGTAGCTATGCTTATCAATATAACAATCCTTTAGATAATCAATACAATCTTTGTTTACACAAGTAATTTTATATTTATGATTTTTATACTTTTGTTTAAATGAGTCAAAAAAGAGAGCCAAAAACCAATATATATAGCCAATAAACTCATGTATGCTAATATTACAATCTATGCACTTTTCATACTTAGCACACTCAATCTTTTGCAAAGGCTTATAACAATATTTACAAACTTCCTCCACCTACAACACCTTTAACTCAACTAACTTAATCTTATCTTCTAAAAACCCTATAACTTCTTTTTCAAAATCTACAATACAAAGCCTCTGTTTTGGATAAACAAACCCACCAGCCATAAAAGCCCTACCATCTCTAATGGCTGCACTCAAATGTCTAACCCCAAGCCTAAAAGCCTCTACACTACCACTACTGTTATAATATAACTGCTCTTTATGCTCTTTAATTTGTTTTTTGAAATCTTTATTCATTTGGTAATTATAGCTAAATATAAATTTTATGTACTCTTTGATTTTACAATTTTTTGAACATTTTTCACATGCTCTCTATTTGTCTTGAAGCCTCTTTTTAATCTATTGTTCTCTATTTTATTCTTTAAATTACTTATATATGTATCTGAAAATATTGGTTCTGTAAAAGATTTAATATAATTTATATAATCACCCTGTAGTACATTTGGTGGCATTTGTGTTTTAAACTTACTATCTCCTATAAACACAATTACAGAGTGTATTGTATCTTCATTAACATTTAGTAGCTCTTGCAGAGTCTTTATGTGTTTATAGTTTTGGTGAAGTGGGTTTTGGAATTTATTTTTCTTTTTATATATAACTTGTGTCCAATACTTTTGCTTTTCATCACCAAAAATCCAGCCACTCATATTTTTTGTCTCAATAACAAATAGACCATATTTTGATAAAACAATATGGTCTATTTGGGTCGTTCCACCTTGACTTTGTAAAGTTACATCTTTTATAAGATGATACTCATTATTATCTAGAGAGTTTTTTATTCTACTATTTACTATTAGCTCTCCAAATATACCTTTTCCTCTAGGTGTCCTAAAAAACCAAACTATTACTAAAATTGGTAATAGAAACCAAACTTCTTTAACTATATTAAAAATATTTGAAAAAATCATAGAAAATATAGTGGATGTATCAATATTCATATATGCTCCTAATATGTCTGAACGCCAAATTTTAGCAACTCTCTTGGTAAAATATCATCTAGATTAAATACTTCATCATCAGTTAGTTCAATAAGCTTAAAGTTATATTTTTTATAAATAGCCTTTTTTGCTTCTTTTCGTTTTGCATATTTTGGATCATTTTCTAATCCCCAAAATTCAATATATATCTTTCCTGTCGGTATATAAAAGTCACAATACACCTCTTCTTCGATTGGTAATTTTCTCTCGTAAGCATGAACAATTTCTGCCATGTATAGCCAATTATCAATTAACATTTCGGCTTTACTTCTAACCATGTGTCCATCAGTTGCTCTATGTTTTGCTACAAATGCCTCTCTAAAATTAGACTCTTTTGATTTATCAATCTTTTTTTGAGTATCTACCTGCTCATCACCTTTAAGCTCTCTCATAATATTTATAAATGTTCTGTTTTCAAATATACTCTCATTCCACTCTACAAACGGAATGCCAGTTTGTTTACTCTCTTTTTGAATACCTCCATTTTGTTTTCCAAGCTCTGTAATAGTCCAACCCTTGAGATACTTTTGAATAAATCCAATTTCAGACAATATTACATTTGCTTTTCGTGCAGAAATATTAAACTTAGCTCCAATTTTGGTAGCACTATAGCAGACAATTTTATCTTTTTTTGTCTCAAATTCAGGAAGCTTTATATCTTCACGCCATGCAATATATTCACCAAATTTGGGATGGCTCTTTATGCACCCACCACTATTTTTACCAACATCTGTTAACTCATACCCTTTTGAAGCTTTTTGAATATAATTTAACTCTAATAAAGCTTTATCTACCTTTGCTTTAGAGACTCCAATATTTTAGAAGGTGCTGGTGTTGAAATATATTTAACTTCTGACATTTTAAACCTTTATTACCATAATATGGAATAATTATAGCTAAATTAATATTTATAATCTAACTAAATTTACTTACCACTTAACTGTTTTGTATAGCTTAACAATGCCAATAAATATAATAGGCAAGGTAATCCATTTTATAAGTGAAATAATAGAGTGTAAAAAGAATAAGGTATTAGAAAAATCTTGCATATTGGATAGAAAAAATATCTCTATACTATTTTCTATCCAATCAAAAAATCCTGCTAAAATGGCAATATAGATTAAAAAATTATAGCTATACATTTTACTTTTTTCAATGAGTACCTTGATTAGAGATACAAAAAACAGTACATAGTTTATGGCATAAATATAGTCTGTAAATATATAGTTTTTAAATCTATTTGCACCATCTACACCCCAGTTATTAACTATCTCTACTCCTATATCTTTAAAAAATGACAGTTGCAATTTGATAACCCCAAAGCCATCTTTACCATCAATTACAGGATTTGCATAAAACATAACTGTATAAAACATTATAAAAAAGAAGATTGCAGATAGCAAAAACACTTTACTCCAAGAAAAACTCACGATTAAACTCCTTAATTTTGTAAAATTATAACTTTTTGGTATAATATTGTCAAGAACTTACTAAAAAGTATTATATATACTAAAAGGATACTAATGAAAAAATCTAAATGCTCATCTACAGATATATGCCCATTTGAGTATGCATTAGATGTTATATCTAAAAAGTGGCGTGGATTGGTTATATACTATTTATATATTAATGGAACAATGAGATTTTCATACTTAAGAAGAGAGTTAGATGGAGTTACCCAAAAAATGTTAACTCAAACACTTAGATTCTTAGAAGAAGAAAAAATTATAAGTCGCAAGGTCTATCCAGTAGTACCACCAAAGGTGGAATATACCCTTACAGACAAAGGCAAATCTCTTATGCCAATACTACAAAGTTTACAAGATTGGGGTAAAAAGCATCTAGAGGTATCAATTAATGAATAGAGCAAAAATAGTTTTCTCTTCATAGTTTAGCATTAGTTAGTATCTATATTAGATTTATGACTATAATTAGATAAAGTTGTTTATCTAATTATAGTAGAACCACTTAAGCTCATAGGGTATTTAATAGATTGGATTGTATTTTTTAAGTCGTTACATTGATTATCGCTACTATCGCTAGTAAAAGTCAAAGTAAGTAGTGCACCATTTGTATTAGTTACAATTTTAAGAATAGCACAATCATTTATACTACCCATTTTTACATTTATAGTTTTATTATCTACTTTAGTCGCTTCATCTATGGCTATCATACTCTTTACTACATTTGACATATCTGATATATCATTTTCTACTATACTTTGTGATAATACATACGATACTATCTCTGAAGATGCATCGCTGATGTGCTTTGCAGTTACCGATACTTTTGCATCGTCTCTAGTAGCAGCTAATTTAGGTATAGCAACAGCAGCTAAAATTCCTATAATAACAATTACAAAAATTAATTCGATCATTGTAAATGCTGGTTTTAGTTTCATGATGATCACCTTTTGTAGTTATATAGATTGCAACTTGAATTTATTTTAAAATACAAATTTATATACTCTTTAAAAATTTATATTCTAAATTAAATATATAATCAATCTACTAGAGAAGATAACTTCACTAGTAAATAGATATATTATCTTACAATTTTAGAGCCACCAAATTTGAATGTTTTATTCGCACCAGATGCACCAAGTAGTCCAGACTCTTCAGCTAGTAACTTAGCACCAGGAAGAACATTACTATTACATTTTGTAGCATCTGCAGGCGTACCAGCTACTGTAATATTACCATCAGCAAGTGAATTAGCAGTAATAGTAAAACATTTAATAGCACTATTAGCTTCAGTAATATCACCTGCAACTAGTTTAGTCTGAGATGTATATGTAGATTGTAAGTTATTTATAACTTGTTTCAAACTAGCTACATCTGCAGATATTTTTGCATCATCTCTTGTTGCTGACAATTTAGGAATAGCAACTGCTGCTAAAATTCCAATAATTACGATCACAAAGATCAACTCAATCATAGTAAAACCACGTCTCATCTTTTATCCTTTTGTTTACCAATGTAAAATTATTATAGCATAAAAATATTAAATATATCCATAAAATGGACTATAAATTAATATTTTTTATACTTTTTTATTTGTATATGAAAATGCTTACTATAAATGTATAATAATGTAATTTGAAAATATGAACAATTCTACAGTTAAATATATTATCTCAATCTATAGTAGCAATCTGCCTATTTTAGAGTCATAATAAAAAAAGTTAAATTATTTTATTATTTACTACTTATTTAATAATTATTTAAGTTTAAGTGATTATAATTGCACTCACATTTTAAATGATGTGTATTGAGCGCTGGTGTAGCTCAGTTGGCTAGAGCAGCTGATTTGTAATCAGCAGGTCGCGGGTTCGAGTCCCATCACCAGCTCCATATTTTATCAGTGTTTGACCAGTAACAAAACGAGGTGAGTTACTCAAGTGGCCAACGAGGGCAGACTGTAAATCTGCTGGCTTTCGCCTTCGGAAGTTCGAATCTTCCACTCACCACCATCGTTATTACTGCGGGTGTAGCTCAGCTGGCTAGAGCTCTTGCCTTCCAAGCAAGTTGTCGCCGGTTCGAATCCGGTCACCCGCTCCATAAACTGGGAGCTGAGTTATTCTTAAATATACTATAGTGTTAGTATTATTATAGTTACTCATAATCCTTCAGGTCAAACTACAATTTTTATATATTTTTATTTTAGCTAAATATTTAGATTAGTTAATGTAAGGTTATATATTTGCCCAGATAGCTCAGGGGCAGAGCACTTCCTTGGTAAGGAAGAGGTCGGCGGTTCAAATCCGCTTCTGGGCTCCAGCGTGGTGGACAGGAGTTTAACATGGTTTGTTAAAGTCTTGTCCATCTGCTTATAGGGCTATAAGTAATTTAGTTTCTATTTTACTAAAAAAGTTTATATATGTTGAAAATGGTCTGAATTTAGACTATTTTTTTAAGTAATTTTGGATAGAATACTATCCGTAATTTAAACAAGCTAGGAGAAAAAAATGGCTAAAGAGAAATTTGAACGTACCAAACCACACGTAAATATTGGTACAATAGGTCACGTTGACCACGGTAAAACAACATTAACTGCTGCAATTACAGCTGTACTTGCTACTAAAAATAATTCAGCATTTATGGATTATGATGCAATTGATAATGCACCAGAAGAGAGAGAAAGAGGAATTACTATTGCTACTTCTCACGTAGAGTACGAAACAGAAACTAAGCACTATGCTCACGTTGACTGTCCAGGGCACGCGGATTATGTTAAAAATATGATTACAGGTGCTGCACAAATGGATGGAGCTATCTTAGTTATCGCTTCTACTGATGGTCCTATGGCACAAACTAGAGAGCATATTCTTTTATCTCGCCAAGTTGGTGTACCATACATCGTTGTATTCTTAAATAAAGAAGATCAACTAGATGATGAAGATAAAGAAGAGATGATTGAACTTGTAGAGATGGAAGTTAGAGAGCTTTTATCTGAGTACGATTTCCCAGGTGATGATACTCCTATCGTAGCTGGTTCTGCATACCAAGCACTTGAAGAGGCTAAGAAAGGTGTTATCGGTGAGTGGGCAGATAAGATTCTTAAACTTATGGATGAAGTTGATAATTATATTCCAACTCCAGAGAGAGATACTGATAAAGATTTCTTAATGCCAATCGAAGATATCTTCTCTATTCAAGGAAGAGGAACTGTTGTAACTGGTAAGATCGATAGAGGTCAAATCTGTGTTGGTAGCGAAGTAGAGATTGTTGGTATTAGAGATACGCAAAAAACTACTGTTACTGGTGTTGAAATGTTTAGAAAAGAGATGGATTGTGGTGAAGCTGGTGATAACGCTGGTATCCTACTTAGAGGTACTGCTAAAGAGGATGTACAAAGAGGTATGGTTCTTTGTAAGCCATCTTCAATTACTCCTCATACTAAGTTTGAAGCAGAAGTATATGTTCTAACAAAAGAAGAGGGTGGTAGACACACTCCATTCTTTAATAACTATAGACCACAATTCTATGTAAGAACAACTGATGTTACTGGTTCTGTTACACTTCCTGAGGGAACTGAAATGGTTATGCCAGGTGATAATGTTAAGATTAATGTTGAGCTAATCAACCCAATTGCACTAGAAGATGGTACAAGATTTGCAATCCGTGAGGGTGGTAGAACTGTTGGTGCTGGAGTTGTAACAAAAATTATTGAGTAGTAGGGTTTACCCTCTACCAAGCACATTGGAGAAAAAATGAGAGAAACAGTTCATCTAGGTTGTGAAGAGTGTACAAGAAGAAACTATCACACAACTAAGAACAAAAGAAACACAACTGAAAAAATTTCTTTAAAGAAATATTGCAAGTGGTGTAAAAAACATACAACTCATAAAGAGATGAAACTTTAAGTTTCTCTTTTTATGTAAAATTTAGGCCAATAGCTCAGTTGGTAGAGCACTGGTCTCCAAAACCAGGTGTCGGGGGTTCGAGTCCCTCTTGGCCTGCCATTAAAGGTAAGAGAATATGAACAAAGTAATAAGTTTTATCAAGAGTTCAAGATTAGAGTTAGATAAAGTTATATTCCCAACAAAAGTTCAAGTTAAACAAGCTTTTATTGCTGTTGTAATTGTTGTTGCAGTGATTTCTGCATATTTAGCTCTTGTAGATCTATTGATGTCTGCTATAGTTAGTAACTCACTTAATTAAGAGGTTTTTATGGCACATCAGTGGTATGCAATTCAAACATATGCAGGTAGCGAAAGAGCAGTTAAAAGAGCAATTGAACAGATCTCTATCGATTATGGTTTAGAAGATAGAATAGATCGTGTAGTAGTTCCAACTGAGGAACTTATAGAGGTAAAAGATGGTGAGAAAAAGATAACTGAAAGATCTTTATATTCTGGTTATGTTTTTGCTCATTTAGATTTAGATACTAGACTTTGGCAACAGATTCAATCTTTACCAAAAGTTTCAAGATTTATTGGTGAACAGAAGACTCCTACAGCTCTTAGTGAAGCAGATATTAAAGTTATATTAGACAAAATGGAGAACAAAAGTGCTCCAAGACCTAAGATAGACTTTGAACAAGGTGAAATGGTACGTATTGTAGAGGGTCCATTTACTAACTTTACTGGTGCAGTTGAAGAGTACGATCTAGATCATGGTAAGCTAAAACTAAATGTATCTATTTTTGGTAGAAATACACCAGTTGAAATTCTCTACTCACAAGTAGAGAAGATTATTTAATTTATTAAAAAGGAATAGAAATGGCTAAAAAACTAGCTGAAAAATTTAAACTAATGATTCCAGCAGGACAAGCTAACCCATCACCACCAGTAGGACCAGCACTTGGTCAGCGTGGTGTTAATATTATGGAATTTTGTAAAGCATTTAACGAGAAGACTAAAGATAAAATGGGCTTTAAAATCCCTGTTGAGATTAGTGTATATACAGATAGAAGTTTTACATTTATTACTAAGCAACCACCAGCTACAGACCTTATTATGAAAGAGGCTGGTATTAAAAAAGGTAGTGACAATCCACTACTAAATAAAGTTGCTACGTTAACACAAGAGCAAATATTAAAGATTGTTGAACTTAAGATTGAAGATCTAAATACTAATGACAGAGAGCAAGCTGCAAAGATTATTGAAGGCAGTTGTAGAAGTATGGGTATTGAGGTTGAAGGTTAATATCTAATACCACATAGATGTAAATAAATTGTGGAAGCATTTAAAAGCGGAGAGAATAATGGCAAAAAAAATTAGTAAAAGAAAACAGGCTCTTTTAGAGAAGATAGATATCGATAAGAGCTATTCGATAGAAGAGGCTGTTAAGACAGTAAAAGGGCTTAAATCAGCTAAATTTGATGAGACAGTAGAGTTAGCATTAAACTTAAACTTAGATCCTAGACATGCGGATCAGATGCTTAGATCCTCTGTAGTTTTACCACATGGTACAGGTAAAAAAGTTACAGTTGCAGTATTTGCAAAAGGTGACAAGATTGATGAAGCTAAAGAGGCTGGTGCAGATATTATTGGTGACGATGAGCTATTAGCTAAGATTCAAGATGGTAATATTGATTTTGATATCGTAATTGCTACTCCTGATATGATGGGTGTTCTTGGTCGTGTTGCAAGAGTACTTGGACCAAAAGGTTTAATGCCTAACCCTAAAGTAGGAACTGTAACTCCAAATGTAGCAGAAGCAGTTAAGAATGCTAAGGGTGGACAAGTTAACTTTAGAACAGATAAAAAAGGTAACATTCACGCAGGTATTGGTAAAGTTAGCTTCGATGAGAAAAAAATCGAAGAGAACTTAAGAGTATTTTTAGAGAAGATCAATAAGCTAAAGCCAGCTAGTGCAAAAGGTAAATATATTCTTAATGGTGCACTATCATTAACAATGAGTCCATCATTAAAATTAGATACTCAAGAGCTTGTTGACGTTAAATAAGATAATTAATTAATCTTAGGCTGAAGATAGTAGGGGTTGAAAAACTTAAATTGAATAAAATCAGGCTAGCTTATGTTAGTCTCCCTTCTTGAGAGGTCTGAAAGGAGATATATATGACAAGAACAGAAAAAGAACAATTAGTAGCTGAACTTACAACTGCTTTTTCCGAGTCTAATGCAGTTGTAGTTTGTGACTATAGAGGTATGACTTGTCATGAGCTTGAATCTGTTCGCCAAATGGCAGCTGATAACGATGCTCATGTAAGAGTTGTAAAGAATAAACTTGCAGAGTTAGCTTTGAAAAATGCTGGTATCGAAGATTTAAAACTTAAAGATACTAACTTAGTTGTTTGGGGTGATGATCAAATCTCTACTTGTAAGACTGCTGATAAAGCATCTATAGAGTTTAAGAGTTTTGTAATGAAGTCTGGTGCACTTGAAGGTAAAGCAGTTGATTTAGCAACAATTGAAGCTATGGCTAAATTACCTAGTCGTGATGAGCTTATTGGTATGCTTCTTAATGTATGGCAAGCGCCAGTTCGTAACTTCACTATAGGTTTAGACGCATTAAAAGTAAAAAAAGAGGAAGAGGCGTAAGCACTCTTTAAAATTAAATATAAAAGTAAATTAAAAGGATAGGATAATGGCAATTTCTAAAGAAGATGTTTTAGAGTACATTTCTGGTTTAACAGTATTAGAGTTAAGTGAACTTGTAAAAGAGTTTGAAGAGAAGTTTGGTGTTTCTGCACAAGCTACAGTTGTTGCAGCAGCAGGTGATGCTGGTGGGGCAGCTGCTGAAGAGCAAACTGAGTTTGATGTTATTCTTACTGCTGCTGGCGCTAAGAAAATTAATGCTATTAAAGCAGTTCGTGCGATCACTGGTCTTGGTCTTAAAGAGGCTAAATCAGCAGTTGAAGATGTTCCGACAACAATTAAAGAAGCAGTATCTAAAGAGGAAGCTGAAGAACTTAAAAAACAACTTGAAGAGGCTGGTGCATCTGTTGAGCTTAAATAAGCTCAACATTGCATTTTGCAATTAATTGGTTTATAAATAAGTTATTGTACTATAATAATTTATTTGTGTATCATTTATTTGATAATAATTAGCTTTATACTGGGGAGTATAGCTTTTAAACATTTACAATTTAAGAAAGCAGCCTAAAAATAGGCAATTTTAACTATTATACTAATTACCTATTTTTAGCCTTCTTTTGGCTACTATACTCCCAATTTAAAAGCACAAACACTTATATAAGGTTGAAAAATGCTAAACTCCCTACATTCTGGAAATAGATTAAGAATTGATTATTCTAAAACACCACGAGAGATTGAGATTCCAAATCTTCTGCAACTACAACAGAGTAGTTATGACCAATTTTTAATGGCTAATAGTAAAGATAGGTCTCAAAGTATTATTGAAAAAACATTTAAAGCAGCTTTTCCTATACATGATAAGCAAAATCGTATAACTCTAGAGTATAGAGGAAGCGAAGTAGTTCCACCTAAATACACAATTAGAGAGTGTATGGATAGAGGTATTACATATGCAGTTTCACTTAAGTTAAAGATAGGTTTGATTATCTGGAATAGAGATGATAAAACTGGAGAAAAATTAGATATAAAAGATGAGAAGACTCAAAATATTTTTGTAAGAGATATACCTCTAATGACTGATAGAACATCATTTATTGTAAATGGCGTAGAGAGGGTTATTGTTAACCAATTACACAGAAGCCCTGGTGTAATTTTTAAAGTTGAAGAGTCAAATACAACAGTTAATAAACTTATCTATTCTGCTCAAATTATCCCTAATAGAGGTAGTTGGTTATACTTTGAGTATGATGCAAAAGATATTCTTTATGTTAGAATTAATAAAAGAAGAAAGATACCAGCAACAATTTTTTTAAGAGCTATAGGTTACACTAAAGAGGATATTATAGATATCTTCTATCCAACACAAGAAATTGTCGTTAAAAATAATCGTTTCTTAGTTAAATTTGACCCAGAAAGACTTAAAGGTCGTGCAGACTATGATATAAAAGATGCTGATGGTAATGTTATTGTATCTACTGGTAAGCGTCTTACAAAGAAGAAATTAGAGCAGTTAGCTAATGATGGTCTAGAGTGGTTAGAGTATCCATTAGAGACTCTAATGGATAGATATTTAGCAAAAGCAATTTATGATAATGAAACTGGAGAGATTCTTTTTGATGCAGTATCTCAGTTAGATGAAAATAGATTGAAAAAGTTGATCGAGTTAGGTATTGATAAGTTTGAGATTGCTGATGATTTAGCACCTAGCAGTGATGGTTCTATTATTAAAGCGTTTACTGCAGAACAAGAGAGTTTAAGACTACTTAGACAAAGTGAAGAGATTGATGATGAAAATGTTTTAGCTACTATTCGTGTTCATAAAGTAATGAGACCAGGCGAGCCTGTAACACCTGAAGCAGCAGAGATATTTTTAAGACAACTATTCTTTGATCCAGAGAGATATGATTTAACTCAGGTTGGTCGTATGAAGATGAATCACAAGTTAGGACTTGATATTCCAGAGTATTTAGCAGTACTTACAAACCAAGACTTAATTAGCACTATTAAATACCTAATTAAGGTTAAAAAAGGTGTTGGTCATATTGATGACAGAGACCATTTAGGTAATAGAAGAATTAGATCTATTGGAGAGCTTCTTGGTAATGAACTTCATAATGGTTTAATTAAGATGCAAAAAGCTATTAAAGATAAAATGACAACGCTTAGTGGTTCAGTAGAGGAGTTAATGCCACACGATTTAATTAACTCTAAAATGATTACTAATACAGTTTTAGAGTTCTTCTCATCAGGACAGTTGTCTCAATTTATGGATCAAACAAATCCACTATCTGAGATAACACATAAAAGAAGACTGTCTGCACTAGGTGAGGGTGGATTAGTAAAAGAGAGAGCTGGATTTGAAGTTCGTGATGTTCATCCAACTCACTATGGAAGAATCTGTCCAATTGAGACTCCAGAGGGTCAAAATATTGGTCTAATTAATACTCTTTCATCTTATGCAAAAGTAAATGAGCATGGATTTATTGAGTCTCCATATAAAGTTATAAAAGATAGAAAAGTTACAGATGAGATTGTATATATTACTGCAACTCAAGAGGAAGATAAGATATTAGCACCAGCCTCTACAAAAATAGATGAGAATGGCTATATAGTTGATGATCTGATTGAAGCAAGATTAAATGGTAATATAGGTCTTCAAGACTCTAATAAGGTTGATCTAATTGACCTTGCACCTATTATGATTAGTGGTGCAGCAGCATCTTTAATTCCATTCTTGGAGCACGATGATGCAAACCGTGCACTAATGGGTTCGAACATGCAAAGACAAGCAGTACCTCTTATTTGGACAGAAGCGCCAATGGTAGGTACTGGTATGGAAGCTATAGCTGGTCGTGATGCATGGGAGGCTGTAAAAGCAAAAAGAGATGGTAGAGTAGAGAAAGTTGATGCTAACAATATTTATATTATCGGAGAAGATGGTACAGGTGTTCATGTTGATCACTATATTTTAGAGAAGAATATAAGAACTAACCAAAATACAGCATTTCACCAAGAGCCAGTTGTAAAAGAGGGTCAAATAGTTAAAAAAGGTGATGTGATTGCCGATGGACCAAGTATTGATAGTGGTGAACTTGCTTTAGGTAAAAATATCTTAGTTGCATTTATGCCTTGGAATGGTTATAACTATGAAGATGCTATTATTCTTTCTCAGAAACTTATTAAAGAGGATACATTTACATCTTTACATATCTATGAAAAAGAGGTAGAGGCAAGAGAGATTAAGCATGGTACAGAAGAGATTACGAGATCTATTCCTAATGTTAGAGAAGATGAGCTAACTCATTTAGATCAAAGTGGTATTGTTAAAATTGGTACACATATTAAGCCTGGAATGATTTTAGTTGGTAAAGTTAGCCCTAAAGGTGAGATTAAACCAACACCAGAAGAGAGACTTCTTAGAGCAATCTTCGGAGATAAAGCTGGACATGTTGTAAATAAATCGCTATATGCACCAGCTTCTATGGAAGGTGTTGTTGTAGATGTTAAGATATTTACTAAAAAAGGCTACACAAGAGATGCTAGAGCTACAGAGGCTTACGAAGAAGAGAAAGCAAGAGTAGAGAAAGCTCACCACGATAGTCTTTTAATGATAGATCAAGAAGAGGTTTTACAAATAATCTCATATCTATCTAAACAAGATCTTGAAACAGATGCTGAAATAGATGATGAGAGATATAAAGCTGGTTCAAAAATTGCTAAAGTAGAGATTGAAAAAGTTAATAGATTTGCTCTTAGATCACTAGTTAAATCATACTCTACTGATGTACAAAAAGAGTATGATAGATTGAAAAATAGCTTCTTAAATCAAAAGAAGAAGCTTAAACAAGAGCATGAAGAGAAGTTAGCTATATTAGATAAAGATGATATATTACCAAATGGAGTAACTAAAGTTGTTAAAGTATATGTTGCTACTAAGCGAAAGATAAAAGTTGGTGATAAGATGGCAGGTCGTCATGGAAATAAAGGTATTGTATCTAATATTGTTCCAGAGATTGATATGCCATATATGGAAGATGGCTCACCAGTAGATTTAATTCTAAACCCATTAGGGGTTCCATCTCGTATGAATATTGGGCAAATTTTGGAAGTTCACTTAGGTCTAATTGGTAAAAAACTAGGGTCTCAAATTCAAGAGTTATTTGAAAAACAGCAGGGAGATTTTGTAAAAGATCTTAGAGCTAAAATGAGAGATATTGCAAATACAGCCAAACTGATGAAAGCTAAAAATGAGCTAGAGCTTATGAGTGATGAAGAGCTTATTGATTATGCAAGAGACTGGGCAAAAGGTGTTAAGTTTGCAGTTACTCCATTTGAGTCTGTAAATAATGATGAGTTTGCTAAACTATTTGAGTTGGCAAAAATGGATAGTGATGGTAAAATGACACTATTTGATGGTAAGACTGGTGAAAAGATAAAAGAGCGTGTAAATGTTGGCTATATGTATATGTTAAAACTACACCACTTAGTAGATGAGAAAGTGCATGCAAGAAGTACTGGACCATACTCTTTAGTTACTCAACAACCAGTTGGTGGTAAAGCACTATTTGGTGGACAGAGATTTGGAGAGATGGAAGTTTGGGCACTAGAAGCGTATGGTGCGTCTCATGTACTTAAAGAGATGCTAACTATTAAATCTGATGATGTTGATGGTAGATCTAGAGCATATAGAGCAATTACAAATGGAGAACCAGTTCCAGCTTCTGGTATTCCAGAGACAATGTTCGTATTAACTAAAGAGTTACAGTCACTAGGCTTAGATGTTGAGCTTTATACAAAGAAAGAAGAGGGTGAAGATGAGTAATAGTTATTTAGAGAATTTAGTACCAATAGATTTAAACAAACAAGAGCGCCCAAAAGATATTGAGGCACTCCAACTTCGTGTTGCTTCTCCAGAGAAGATACACTCATGGAGTTTTGGAGAAGTAAAAAAGCCAGAGACAATAAACTATAGAACTCTAAAGCCAGAGAGAGATGGGCTATTTTGTGCTAAAATATTTGGACCAATAAGAGATTATGAGTGTCTTTGTGGCAAATATAAGAAGATGCGATATAAGGGTGTTGTTTGTGAAAAATGTGGTGTAGAAGTAACAACATCTAGAGTTAGAAGAAGCAGAATGGGGCATATTGAGTTAGTTACACCTGTTGCACATATCTGGTATGTAAGTTCACTTCCAAGTCGTATAGGTACACTTTTAAATATCAAAATGAAAGATTTAGAGCGTGTATTGTATTATGAAGCATATATTGTTAAAAACCCTGGTGATGCTAGTTATGATAGTAATGGTGAAAATCCAGTTGCTCAGTATGATGTATTAAATGAAGAGCAGTACCAGCACTTAAATACATACTTTGCTCATAGTGGGTTCGATGCTAGAATGGGTGGAGAGGTTATAAAAGAGCTACTTGCAGAGCTAGATTTAGTTGGCATTATGATGCAACTAAAAGAGGATATTTTAAATACAAGAGCTGTTGCAAAGAAAAAGACTATTATTAAGAGATTAAAAGTTATTGAGTCATTTTTAGACTCTGACAATAGACCTGAGTGGATGATGCTGACATATCTACCTGTGCTTCCACCAGATTTAAGACCATTAGTTAGTTTAGATGGTGGTAAATTTGCAGTATCTGATGTTAATGATCTATACAGAAGAGTAATAAACAGAAATCAAAGACTTAAGAGATTAGTTGAATTAAGTGCACCTGAGATTATTGTAAGAAATGAGAAGAGAATGTTACAAGAGTCTGTAGATGCTCTCTTTGATAATGGTCGTAGAGGTAACTCTGTAAAAGGTGCTAATAAAAGACCTTTAAAGAGTTTAAGTGAAATTATTAAGGGTAAACAGGGTCGTTTTAGACAGAACTTACTTGGTAAGAGGGTTGACTTCTCTGGTAGATCTGTAATTGTTGTTGGTCCAGATTTAAAGATGGATCAATGTGGACTACCTAAGAAAATGGCGATAGAGCTATTTAAGCCACACTTAATGGAGAAACTATCTGCAAAGGGTTATGCAACTACTTTAAAGTCTGCTAAAAAACTTATTGAACAAAAGACAGATGAAGTTTGGGAGTGTTTAGAAGAGGTTGTTGAGAGTTATCCAGTACTTCTTAACCGTGCCCCATCTTTGCATAAATTATCTATTCAGGCGTTTCACCCAAAACTAATAGAGGGTAAAGCGATTCAACTACACCCTCTAGTGTGTGCTGCATTTAATGCCGACTTTGATGGCGACCAGATGGCAGTGCATGTGCCTCTATCTGATGAAGCAATAGCAGAAGCTAAAATACTAATGCTAAGTTCAATGAATATTTTACTTCCAGCTTCAGGTCGTGCAATTGCTGTACCATCACAGGATATGATTTTAGGTCTATACTATTTATCATTAGAGAAGAGTGACGTTAAAGGTGAGCACAAACTATTTGCTAATGTAGATGAGATAATGATTGCTCAAGATCAAGGTGCACTAGATCTTAATGCAAGAGTTAGAACATTAATTAATGGACAGATTATTACAACTACAGCAGGAAGAGTTATCTTAAAATCGATTATTCCAGATTTTGTTCCTGAAAGTTATTGGAATAAAGTTATGAAAAAGAGAGATATTGCAGATTTAGTTGATTATGTTTATAAAGAGACAGGCGTAAGTCATACTGCAACATTTTTAGATAGACTTAAAGATACAGGATTTAAGTATGCAACTGCAACGGGCGTATCGATTTCTATTGATGATATTAAAGTTCCAGATCTTAAAGAGAAGATTGTTAAAGAGGCTAAAGAGAAGGTATTTGAGGTACAAAAACATGCAACTGCAGGTCTTTTAACGGAGCTAGAGAGATATAATAAGATTATTGATATCTGGACAGATACAAATAATAAGATTGCAGATGAGTTGATGCAGTTGATTAAGACTGATAAAAATGGATTTAATGCAGTTTATATGATGGCAGACTCTGGTGCAAGGGGTTCTGCATCTCAGATTAGACAACTTTCAGGAATGAGGGGTCTAATGGCTAAATCAGATGGTTCTATTATTGAGACACCAATTACATCTAACTTCCGTGAAGGGCTAAATGTGCTAGAGTTCTTTATCTCTACTCACGGTGCTAGAAAGGGACTTGCCGATACAGCTCTTAAGACAGCGAATGCAGGTTACTTAACTAGAAAGCTAATTGATGTTGCTCAAAATATTAAAGTTATTAAACACGATTGTGGTACACATGAAGGTATCGAAGTAACAGATATTGTAGTAGGTAATGAGTTGATTGAGTCAATTGCAGATAGATCTTATGGTAGAGTACTTATTAAAGATGTTATTGATCCGATAAATAATGAGATATTACTATCTAGTGGTACACTAATTGGTGAGTATGAAGCAAAAGTTATTAAAGACTCTATGGTACAATCAGTAACTATTAGAAGTGCTGCAACTTGTAAAGTTGTTAAAGGTATTTGTGCTAAGTGTTATGGTCTGAATATGGCTGAGAATAGGTTAGTAAAACCTGGTGAGGCAGTTGGTGTTGTTGCTGCACAATCTATTGGAGAGCCAGGAACTCAGCTTACACTTAGAACATTCCATACAGGTGGTACTGCTACTGCTGGTAAAGAAGATAGACAAGTAATAGCATCTAAAGAGGGCTTTATTAGATACTACAACTTAAAAACTTATACTAGAAGAGATGAAACTTTAATTGTTGCGAACAGAAGAAATGCAGGTGTTCTTTTAGTTGAACCAAAGATAAAAGCACAATTTGATGGTACTCTAACTATTAAAAATACTCACGATGAGATTATCTTAACACTAAAAGGTAAAAAAGAGAGTAAAGAGTATAAGTTAAGAAAGAGTGATGTTGCTAAAGCTATTGAGTTAGCTGGTGTATCAGGTAATATCGAAGGTAAACTATTTATCTCTAAAGAGGATGGACAAAAGCTTAAAAAAGATGACTCTATTGCAGATATGATTAAAGAGAGCTGGTCTGTTCCTATACATATACCATATGCAAGTGAGTTAAAAGTTGAAGATGGACAGCCAGTAACTCAAGAGGTTAAAGCAGATGCAAAAGGTACTCTACACTACTTCTTACTAGAGGGTGATTATCTAGAGTCTAAAGTAGATATTAAAGAGGGCGAAGAGGTTACTCAAAAGGGTATATTTGCAGTAGTTGTTGATAAAGAGAATCGTGAAGCTTCTAGACACTATATTGCAAGAGGTTCTATTGTAGAAGCTGGTGCTGGAAGCAATGTTAGCAGAGGTGATTTAATTTGTAAGCCTAAAGATAAATCTCAAGTTGTTATAGCAGAGTGGGACCCATATACAGATCCAATTATATCTAACCAAAGTGGTACAGTTAAGTTTGAAGATGTTATCTTAGGTGTGACAGCTTCTGAACAGTTTGATGAAGTTACAGGAGAGAGTAGACTATCTTTAAATGAATATATAGCAAGCAGCTTTAAGCCAGCAATAGTTATTGCAACTGATGATGGTGAAGTAGTTAAATATCCATTAGAGGCTAAATCTACTCTATTCGTAAATGAGGGAGAGAAGGTTTATGAAGCTGATATTCTAGCTAAAAAGGCAAAAGCAGCTATAAAGTCTAGTGATATTACGGGTGGTCTTCCAAGAGTTAGTGAACTATTTGAGGCAAGACGACCCAAAGATATTGCACTAATCTCTAAGATTGATGGTGAAGTTAGATTTGGTAAGATGATTCGTGGTAAAGAGAGACTATATATTGTAAATGGTGATAAAGAGGTAGAGTATATAGTTGATAAGGGTAAAGAGATACTTGTACGTGATGGAGATCATGTTCATGCAGGTGAGCACTTAACAAATGGTATTGTGTCTAGTCATGATCTATTAGAAGCTCTTGGTGAGAAAGTACTTTATGAGCATATAGTATCAGAAGTTCAACAAGTCTATAGAAGACAAGGTGTTAATATTGCTGATAAACATATTGAGATTGTTGTGTCTCAGATGTTAAGACAAGTTAAGATTATTGATAGTGGTGATACTAAGTTTATAGAGGGTGACCTTATATCTCGTGTTAGATTTATAGAAGAGAATGAGATTATTCAATCTCGTGGTGGTCGTCCATCTATTGCCGAACCACTTTTAGTTGGAATTACTAGGGCAGCAGTTGGTGCAGATAGTGTTATCTCTGCTGCTTCATTCCAAGATACAACAAAAGTATTAACTTCTGCATCAATTGCAGGTACAGTTGATAGATTAGAAGATCTAAAAGAGAATGTAGTAATTGGTCGTCTAGTTCCAGTTGGTACAGGAATGATTGACTCTGATACTATCTCATTTAATGAGATAAAAGATGAGGAGGAGTAGAGATATAACTCTACTCTATATCATTAACATCTCTAATTTTATAATAGAGACTGCCATTAGCTTGTAGCTAATATCTATATAACTTATTCACAGATAATTTAATTACTCTTTTTTATACTTTTATTACATTAGTTGGCTATAAATATCTACTTAATTGATATCTTACTTATACTATTTTAGTAACTATATTGTATAATTAACTTTTAAACTCTAATTTTATTTTTATAAAAATATATTTTGAACTAAAGTTGTAATTATATTACTCCACCAAAATTAGGGTTAATTTAAATTACAAGGAAAATTATAGTGACATTAGATGAGTTAGGTAACTATGCCGATATAGCTTCTATACCTTTAGCAATTTTAGGTGTAATATTAATTGTTAGACAATTAAATATGTCTTTAGCAGAGAGCGAGAGAGACCACTTAAGGCGTCAAAAAGAGATGACGCTTAACGCTTATAACTCTATTAGAAGTGATTTAAGAAGATCTATAAGAAATATAAGACATACACTTAATCTAGAAGATATGTTTGATCAATTTAAACGTGAACACTTAAACAGTATTTTAGAAGATAAGCAACTAAGACATGAAGTAGTTAAGATGTTAGGCCTTATAAATAAGTTTGCAGTTGGTGTTAAACATGATGTTTTTAATATAGAGTTAGTCAATGATTTAGCAGGAAGACTCTTTGTAGAGACATATAGCCAGTTTGAACCATATATAAAATATATTAGAAAAGATTCACCATATTTTTATATTGAGTATGAAAGAATGGTAAAGAGACTAAAGCAGATGCAAAATGGAGATAGTGGACAAGTAATTTTTTAGCTCTTTTTAGTATAATCAACTAAAAAGAGAGATTATGAAAAGTAGGTATATAACTAAAAAAATATATATAAAAGATGTTGCAATTGGTGGTGATGCACCAATTAGTGTACAATCTATGACATTTACAGATACAAAAGATGTAGATGCTACTCTAGAGCAGATTAAGAGACTACACTTTGTAGGTGCAGACATTGTTAGGTTAGCTGTGCCAGATATGGATGCAGCT
The DNA here is from genome assembly GCA_947311565.1 of uncultured Nitratifractor sp. Classification (GTDB taxonomy): domain Bacteria; phylum Campylobacterota; class Campylobacteria; order Campylobacterales; family Sulfurovaceae; genus JAADEQ01. The sequence continues at coordinate 10,506 of CAMZLH010000071.1, read as the reverse complement.
AGGTCATTAGAAAAAATATGTAAAGAGAGCTCATTACCAATAGTTGCAGATATTCACTTTAACTATCGCTTAGCACTTGAGGCTGCTAAATGGGTAGATTGTATTAGGTTTAATCCTGGTAATATTGGCGAAAAGAATAGAATTAAAGAGATTATAAAAGCCTGCAAAGAGAGAGAATTACCTGTACGTGTAGGTGTTAATGCAGGAAGTTTAGAGAAAGAGTTTGAAAATAAATATGGAGCAACTGCTGAGGGCATGGTTGCAAGTGCAGAGTATAATATTAAATTTCTAGAAGATTTAGATTTTACAGATATTAAAGTCTCTTTAAAGGCAAGTGACGTAGAGAGAACTGTAGATGCATATAGAATGCTTAGACCTAAAAATAACTATCCATTTCATTTAGGTGTCACCGAAGCTGGTACAATTTATCATGCAACTATTAAGTCGGCAATTGGGCTTGGTGCACTACTTTTAGATGGAATTGGCGACACTATGAGAGTCTCTATTACTGGGGAACTTGAAAAAGAGATAACTGTAGCAAGAGATATACTTAAAGATAGTGGTAGAGTTAAAGATGGTGTAAATATTATATCTTGCCCAACATGTGGTAGGATAGAAGCTGATTTAGTTACAGCAGTAGCAGAAGTAGAGAGAAGAGTTGCACATATTAAGAAACCTCTAAATTTATCAGTAATGGGTTGCGTTGTAAATGCAATAGGAGAGGCAAAACATGCAGATATCGCAATTGCATTTGGTAAAGGAAGTGGATTAGTTATGGTAAGAGGAGAAGTAGTAGCAAAACTTCCAGAAGCAGAACTTGTAGATAGATTTGTAGAAGAGGTAGATAAATTTGCTAATGAGATATAGTTTGTAGAGGTTATAATATTGGATAAATTATTTGATATCTTTGTTTTTATATTTATAACACTAATAACTATAATAGTTAGTTATAATATATATTTAGGAGTAGAAAATAATCAGATTCCTACAGGCAGTACTAATCAAAAAGTTGTAAAAAATAGTACTAAAATTATAGAGAATATTAGCAAGGTCGAGAGTAATATAAGTAATAATATCTCTACTACTAGAGATAATATACTAATAGAAGAGGTTATAAGTAGCGATTACGATTTAGCACTAAGTTTAAGTTTAAGTGAAAGATTATCGCAACTAGGTGCATTTCGTGGAGAGCCTATATTTATTAGACTCTTTAAAGAAGAAAAAGAGCTAGAAATCTGGATAAAACCTAAAGCTTCTTTAAAGTTTAAACTTCTTAAAAGATACCCAATATGTAGTTACTCAGGTAAGCTTGGACCTAAACTTAAAGAGGGTGATAAGCAAGCACCTGAGGGGTTTTATAGAGTTAAAAAGAGCTCTTTAAACCCAAATAGTAGTTACCATTTATCTTTCAATTTAGGTTTTCCCAATAGGTATGATAGAGCTAATGGTAGAACTGGAAGTTATTTGATGATTCATGGAAATTGTGTCTCTATTGGGTGCTATGCTATGGGAGATAGAAATATTGAAGATATTTATACTTTGGTTGACTATGCATTAAGTGGAAACAAAAAATTTGTAGATGTTCATATCTTTCCATTTAAAATGGAGCTTCTAGAGCATCATAAAAAGAGTAAGTGGTATAAGTTTTGGCTAAATTTAAAAGAGGGATATATGCTATTTGAAAAGAGCCATAATCCACCTAGGGTAAAAGTTAAAAATAGAAGATATATTTTTATATAATAATCAATATATGGATATATATAGAATAATTAAAGTTCTGTTTTAATTAAAAATGATAAAATAATATAAAGGGTTAGTGTGGAAGAATTATATAATTTAAATATAGAAAAGGCTGTTTTGTCGGCAATTATATTTGATCCAGAGGTATTCGAAGATGTTGCTACAAATTTAAAGTCTGTAGATTTTTATTTACCATTTCATCAGTATCTATTTGCTGCAATGGAGACTCTAAATGAACAAGATCTTCCTATAGATGAAGAGTTTTTAAAAAAAGAGCTATCAAAAGAGAATAGGTTTGATGAGATAGCAATGATAGAGGTAATTGGATCTAATCCTATTACAAATACAAAAGCTTATATACAAGAGATAAAAGCGCACTCTAATAAAAGATCTCTTGTTACACTTGCAACTCAGATTAAAAAATTAACTATAGAAGATGATTTAGATGTAACTGAAGTTATGGATAGAGTTGAACAGAAACTGTATGAGATAACGCAAGATAGCGTAAGTGAAGACTTTAAAGACTCTAAGCAGATAACGGTAGATATGCTTAAAGAGATTGAGCGACTAAAAGAGCTTGGTAACTCTAAACTAATAGGTATAGATACTGGCTTCGAGAACTTAAATGATAAAACAAGTGGTTTTGGTAAAGGTGATTTGGTTATTATTGCTGCAAGACCTGCTATGGGTAAAACTGCAATAGTTTTAAATATGGCACTTAGAGCTGTAGAGAGAAATGAAGGTGTTGCTTTTTTCTCTTTAGAGATGCCAGCAGAACAGCTGATGTTAAGAATGCTTTCGGCAAAAACTTCTATACCCTTACAAGCACTTAGAGTAGGTAATTTACAAGATGATGAGTGGAGTAGATTAGCAGAGGCTACTGATGATATGAGTAGAAGAAAACTATTTGTTGATGATGGTGGATATGCAACAATTCATCATGTAAGAAGTAAACTAAGAAAGCTTAAGTCACAACATCCAGAGATTAGTTTAGCAATTATTGATTATCTACAATTAATGAGTGGAGATAGTAAGTTTGGAAATGGTGGAAGACAGCAAGAAATTAGTGAAATATCTCGTGGTTTAAAACAACTAGCTAGAGAGTTAGCTATACCAATTATAGCTCTCTCTCAGCTTAATCGTTCTTTGGAGAGTAGAGATAATAAAAGACCAATGCTTAGTGATTTAAGAGAGTCTGGGGCAATTGAGCAAGATGCAGATATAATACTATTTGTATATAGAGATAATGTATATAAAGAGTCACAAATAAAAGAGCGTCTAGAGAAAGCTAAAGCAGATGATAACTCTCAAGATAAAGTTACAAAACTTCAGCAACAGTATGATGAGTTAAGAAGAAAGCCAGAAGATGATACTGAGCTTATAATTGGTAAACAAAGAAATGGTCCAACAGGTACTGTAGATTTAACCTTTCATAAAAGATTTACAAGATTTGTTGATGCTAGTGCAAAAGGTCCAGCTTTTGAGGTTGTATTTGAAAGTGGTGATTATGATACTACAGAGGGCAAAATTGATGCCCCAATAATTTAAGATAATGTTAGCACCACCACCTCTATTTAGAAATAGTAAAGAGTTTATATTAGTTGCCTCTTTGCTTCTATCTATAGTGGTTGGTAGGTTACTGTTTGAGTATAAAAATTTTAATAACTTAAAATCACTAGATAGCTACTATTGCGAAGCTCAAGTTGAAAATATATATAGAGCTAAGAGTAAATTTGGTAACGACTTGCTTAAGCTTAAAACTAATGATGGAATGAGCTTTTACCTCTATGCAAAAAGTGGTACTCCAAATAGATTTGATTGGGTACGAGTTAGAATTAAATTAAGTAAGAATAGTACATTTTTTGACTATCTAAAAGGCTTTTTTGCGTATGGAGAGATTCTAGAGTATAGCGAGGAGGGTTTTGACCATAAGGCTTATGTAAGAGCATTTATAGATCAACAGCACAATGAATATGATAGATTGAAGAGTTTTTACCATGCAATATTTTTAGCTGATCCTTTAGATACTGAGATTAGAGATAAAATATCATACTTGGGTGTTTCCCATTTAGTAGCAATTAGCGGATTTCATTTGGGTATTTTATGGCTTATAGTTTTTGGTTTTCTGTATCTTCCATATAGATATTTTCAAGAGAGGTACTTTCCTTGGAGATATAGAGATATAGACCTCTCCTTTTTATCTCTTATTGTACTAGCTCTCTTTACACTTTTTGTAGGAGCGCCACCAGCAATTATAAGATCATATGTAATGCTTTTTATTGGCTGGCTTGTATTAGTTTTTGGATTAGAGGTATTAAGTTTTAGATTTTTACTATTTGCTTTACTTATAATTTTAGTGGTTACACCAAAACTAATTGTCTCTTTTGGACTAATACTTTCAATTAGTGGCGTTTACTATATTTTTTTAATAATTAAGTGGCTTAAGGGTTTAAGTGCTTGGTTTATATCTTTAGTTGCAATACCTATAGGTGTTTTTCTATTTATGTTTCCTATAGGTCATATTTTTTTTCCAGAGACAACTATATGGCAATTAAGCTCTCCTCTACTATCTGTAGCTTTTATACTCTTTTATCCAATAGTTGCAATAATGCACGCTCTTGGATTTGGAGGGATATTTGATAGTATGCTTATAACTTTATTTGACTTTCCTCATAAAAGTATTACTATAAATATGCCAAAGTATCTAATAGTTTTTTATATGATACTATCATTTGGTTCAATTTTTAGTAAAAAAATATTTTACTTTACACTGTTTGTAGCAACAATTATTACAACTTGGTATATGACCTTATATATCTTATCTCCATAATAATTTTGTTTAATCACTTAATGGATGATATCTATTGATAGTCTCTTTAAGGTGAGGTTTTTGAATATGTGTATATATTTGAGTAGTAAGTAAAGAGCTATGTCCTAGTAGCTCTTGTACAACTCTTAAGTCTGCTCCTCCTTGAATAAGAGCTGTTGCATAAGAGTGTCTTAGTACATGAGGTGACACATTTAGATATTTTTTTGTAATTTTAAATATAGATACTCTGCTAAGCTTCCTCTTTTTATAGTTTATAAATATATGGCTACTATTATCATCTCTCTCATTTAGGTATAGAGTAAGTGCAAGTTGTGCTGTTTTAGCAATTGGGACCACTCTTTGCTTCTCCCCCTTTGCATATCTTACTCTTAGCCACCCATCTTCTATATCATCTATTTCACAATTAATAGCCTCGCTAACTCTTACACCAGTCGCATATAAAAATAGTATTAGAGCTCTATCTCTTGTATCTAACCAACTTTTTATATCTATATCACCAGTTGCTTTCATTATTGTAGTATGTTCTAAAAAGTGTGGTAGAGTTTGTGGTATCTTTGCGCTTGGTAGATTAATATCTACATTTGCAAACTCTAAATCTTTTGCAAATGAGTAGAATGCATTTACTGAGGCTAGCTTTCTATTTAGAGTTCGGCTATTTTTAAAAGCTGAAAGAAAAGATATAACATCACTGCTATCTCTATTTAAAATATTTTTTTTACTAGAGTAGTAAAACTGCTCTATATCGTTAATATAAGCGCTTATAGAGTTTTTACTTAAATTTTTATTAATTGTTAAGTACTCTTTAAAGGCAGATATTAAATCTCTACTCATAGCTTAGAGCACTTAAATTTACCTTTTTATCATCTATATATAGATAGCTTCCAGATACAAAACTATAAGTTTTTGCTGCACCAATACTATATATTTTATACTTATCTAAAGAGTCATCTAAAACAACTAATGATCCACTTTTAGCATATGCATATACTTTTCCATCTAAAACAGCTATTGTTGCAAAATCTGCATATGCAAATTTTTTATTTGCAACACTATCTAAACTGCTAGATAGCTTCACTATATTTCCATCTCTAGTTAATAGGTATATTAAGCCACTGCTAATAGTTAAGTCTGCAACTTTTGTTCGGTACTCTTTTTTACCATATGAGCTAATATTTAATACAACACTAGGTGTAGCAGCAACTATCGATCCATTGAAAGATTTTGTAAATATTAAATTACCATAGTTTTTGTTTTTACCAACAGGTATAACACCTGGTTCTGCTGGTGTATTCATATTTATCATAACTAGTTTTCCATCTAGTGTTGGAATAGCTAGATAGTTACTTGTAACAATAGGGTTTGCTAGACGACTATCTACCGAAGAGCCACCAGAAAATTGTTTCTGATAGATTATTTTTTTATTAAATGGATTATATATTCCAAATAGGTTACCTTGTAAAAGATAGGCTACTCCTTGCGAATATGCAACACCACTAACTAGTGGAGACTCTAGTTTAGTAGAAGCCAACTCCTCTCCATTACTTTTAAGAATCATAATATCACCACGCTTATTTGCAGCTAAAATACGACCGCTATCGCTACTAACATAGTAGTACCCTTTAGGTAATACTACTCTTCCCTCTCCATGTTGAGTTATATAACTTCCATCACTAAAGGTTATACCATCTCTGATGATATTAAAGACTCTTTTGCCATGTTTAAATGTATAGTTATTAGTGCTTAGACCAGCAGATTTTTTAAGCATATCGGGAACAAATTTAGATGTATCCATAGAGCAACTAGTTATAAAAGCAACTACTGTAAGTAGTGCTATTGTTGCTTTTGTTTTCATAGGGATCTCCTATTTAGTTATAGTATAGTGTTCTAAGAGCCTTGCAATTGGCACTACAGCAGAATTTTTATCTATTGTAGCTAAACTATTTTTAGCTTCACTTTTCTTATTATCTTTAATTAAAAGATATGCTTTTTCTACAATAGATAAGTTCTTATAGTATATAGAGTTTTTTGGGGAGTTGTTTAATAGAGACAAATTATAGTTAACAACATCATCTAAAAACTTACTATCTTTATCTAGAGAGTTTAAACTATCTTTATCTGCGGCATTTGCAGCAACAGAGTAGCTATATAAGGCATATAGCTTTGGATTATTCTCTTTTAACTCTTTTAGCGCACTACTATCTTTAGGGTTTTTATCTAAAGCTAATAGAGCACTATTTGCTCTCTCTAATCTTTGATTCTCTAGGTAGTTATTAACTTTATATCCTGCAAGAGCTAAAACTAAAACTACAGCTGTTGCAATTAGTGGTGTTTTATATTTTTTGAAAAATTTTTCTAAGTGAAATGCTTGTTCTAGTAGCTTTTCATCACCACTCAACTCTTTTTTTACTTCGTTTAATCCATCTTTTAAATCCATTAAAAACCTCTATATTAATATTTGTTACTATTATATCTATAATGAACTTAAGATCACCCTAAAAGTCAGCTTTTTGATTTTCTCTCTTTTTTAGATGAAAGAGAGAACTTTATTAACTCATCGCTACTATCTATATGACTTGGTAAGTTTTTTAATGAGTGTTGCATAATCTCCCAAGAGCAGAGTGCATCAGAGTATGCTCTATGATGGTTTTTCATATCTATATTTAGAGTTTCGCTAAGTCCTAAAAGTCCATACTTTTCACTCTCTATAGTTCTCCTTGCTAAATCTATAGTACATAGTCTCATATTGCCAATGCACCCTAAGCCAAATCTCTTAAAAGATGCACTTAAAAAAGTGTAGTCAAATAGAACATTATGCGCTACAAATATTGAGTCAGATAAAAACTCTTTAAAGGTAGATAGTGCCTCTTTTCTACTTGGTGCTCCATCTAAATCTTTTAGTACTATACCTGTTAGTTCGGAGATATTTTGTGGAATATATGCACACTGTACAAATGTCTCTAACCTATCTACAATTTTCATATTCTTAATCTTTATGGCACCTATCTCTATAACTTGCGAATATCCAGGTTTAGAGCCATTTGTCTCTATATCGACAACTACATACTCTTGATCTTTGTAGTTTGTATGCATAGGCTTAAAAATATAACTATCTTCAAGCTCTTCAATAGGGTAGCCATTAGCTTGCAGTAAAATAGCAATAGTATCTGCACTCTCATCTAGGGTAGCGCGTTTTTCTATAAACTGAAGTAGATCATCTCTAGTTAACAATCCTTGATTCTTTCTAAAATAGTCTGTTAATGGTTCAAATAGATTTTGCATTATCTATAAAATCTTTCACTTTTTTAAAACTCTTTTTACCTTTAAACTCTTCGACGCCACTACTTACATCAACGCCATAGAAATTAAAACCTCTTAGTTGCTCTAAATTCTCAGGTTTTAGTCCACCTGCAATAGTAATTTTGGAGCAATCTATATCTTTAAACCACCTTAAATTTAACCTTTTCCCACTACCTCCATAGCTTTCACAGTAGGCATCTACCAATTTATAGTTGGTAAATTTTTCAATATCTTTAGCACTTTTTGCTCTAATAACAGGTAGAGTCTTAAACTCAATACTATCTAAAAAGTTACTAGTTACATCGAAGTGAATCTGTGCAATATCTATCTTGATTACTCTTGAGCTTTGCTCTATCTGCTCCTTTGTACTCTCTACAAACAATCCAACTTTTGTTACAAATGGTGGCAGTTTCTCTATAATTTTAGAGCAACTCTCAAAATCTATATATCTAGGAGAGTTCTTATAAAATACAAAACCTAGTGCATCTGCACCAGCTTCTGCAGCATACATAGCATCGTCATAGTTCGTCAATCCACAAATTTTTACATGCATTATTTTAGACTTTCTATAGCCTCTTTAACACCATTTGGGTGTTTATAAACATAGCTTCCAGCTACAACTATATCGACACCAGCACTTTGTAGAATATCTATATTTTTATTACTAACACCACCATCTACTTCTATCAGACACTCTGGATTTTTTCGTAATATTAGCTCTTTTAATCTACTAGCTTTCTCTGCAACTGCTGAAATAAACTTTTGTCCACCAAATCCTGGATTTACACTCATTAGTAAAACCATATCTAGATCTTCAATAATATACTCTAAAGAGCTAATAGATGTGTGTGGGTTTAATACAATAGCTGGTTTTATACCAAGAGATTTAATTTTATTTGCTAACCTATTAGCGTGCCTTTCGCTCTCTATATGAAACGATATATACTCTGGCTTTAATGGTGCGAATAGATCAACAAAGAAGTTATTATCCTCTACCATTAAGTGAATATCTAGTGGTTTTGTTGCAACATTTGCAACAGCTTCTACAACTACTGGACCAATAGTTAAGTTTGGAACAAAATGCCCATCCATAACATCTACATGAACTAAATCGCAACCTGCATTACAGATCGCCTTAACATCTTTCGCTAAATTACCAAAATCTGCCGATAGGATACTTGGAGCAACAAGCATAAAATACCTTTGTTAAACCTAGACTATATATAGATTACATATATTATAAAAGAGTTGGCTTATAAGAGTTGTAAATACCCATAAGCTAAGCCTTTAAATAATATTAAATAACTCTACTATATACTCTTGGCTATAATGAATTTAAAAATTATACCAAATTTAGCTTCTATTTTATTGTTATAAAGAAAAATATACGAAATGTCATATTTTTATATTTCAAAATTAAAATAGTGTATTATTATATTAGGATCCTCTAATTAATCTAAACATTCATAACGATTTACGCAAAAGTAAAGTTGTAGAAAAGATTTATAACAAAAGCACTTGTTTATTTCATATTCTTGGACATTACTAGCTTTTTGATTAATTATTATTACACTCTTTAGGTTTAAATTAGGGCTTCAATTTAGAATTTTAGCTTGATTAGAGGATTCAATAGTTTTAGAATATACACTAATAAGGAATTTTGTATGAGATATTATTTTAAATTACAGCTTATAGTTTTAGTTACCTTCTCTATATTATACTCTAATTCATTAGAGGAAAGAGCATTTAAGGCGTATAAAAGTAAAGATTATAATCTTGCAATTAATCTATATGCTAAAGAGGCTAAGAGAAATAATTTAAAAGCTTATTTAATGCTAGCTCTATTTTATGAGAATGGAATAGGAGTAGTAAAAGATACAGATAAAGCAATTAGTTTTTATAAATATATATTAAAAAAAGGTAGTGGATTAAAAAGAGTTGTTACTCAAAAAGATTTTAATAAACTAAAGATAGTTATAGCATCACTAAAGAGGTTATATAAATTAAGTGGTGAAGAAAAATATATTAAAATAGCTAAAAAATTAGAGTACATTAAAAATAATATAGATATATCACAAACTGAACTTTTTAGTGATAAATTAGAAGATATTAAAAATTTTTTAATATTGTGTCCTAATGCAGAGCTTATATCACCAGAAGATAGAGAAGGCATAGAAGATTTTGATTGTGCTCTATTTGATCATTTTCCTGAAAAGATGAGTAAATTTATGAAGTTAAGAAGAGCTAGATTTGAAGTGATGAAGATGCCAATAAAAAGTGGTGCAAAACTTTTTAAAAAGATAGAAAAAGATATAGCAAATCTGAGGGAACCATTAGTTTTATACCTTGCTAATAAAACTGTAGAGTGCTATAAAATTGCTATAGATTTAAATAATATTAGATCTTGTGATTATGATTATCTATTAAAAAGTGACCCCCTACTATTTAGTAGTGGAGCATATAAGATGGAGCAATATGTTATAACACATAATTTAGTTAACTATATTTTGTCAGATAAAGAGAAAAAAAGTTTAGTAGATAAACTTATTAAAAAAATTTCTAATAAAAAATATATGACAAAGTGGAGAGATGAACTAGAGTAGTTATTACAATTTAATAACATAGAGTATGGAGTTTTT
>CAMZLH010000070.1 GCA_947311565.1 uncultured Nitratifractor sp. | reverse complement strand
TTGCCTTTGAGTGGTCTAATGCTTGTGCATCTGTATTAGCAACTATAAGGTCAATACCACTTACACCTTGTGCTATCATGTGGTTGACCATGTTTCCACCGCCACCACCTACACCGATAACTTTTATCTTTGCACCATAAACATTTTTTGCTTCTTCTATACTAAAACCACCCATAGTATCTCCTAGATATTTTTTAATTTATTGTTAAACTGTTACTAAAACAGCTGTGTCATACGATTCCAGACTTTAGTAAAAAGCCCATCACCACTATCTTTATTGTTTATTTGCATGTTTGCCAATTTATCTTTAGCACTTTCTATTCCACTGTCATCTATACTGAGCTCTTCACTATCATTTCCATCTAAAATACCTTGCATACCTACACTAGGTGCAATGGCTTCATCTTTATATCTTAGCTTTTTGTTCGAATCAATTTCATATGGTGTAAAGTGACCGGCACCATACAAAACAAGTCCAATAGCAGTAGAGTAGCCAGGATCTCTTAGCGTTTCAAAAAGACCTTCCATCTCTTTTGGTTTAGCAACCCTTACAGGCATATGTCTTTTCACCTTTTAGTACTTCTAATACCAATTTGGTTTTTAACTCTGTGCTATACTTTGTTCTTTTTTTACTCATAATTTTACCCTCGCTTTTATTGTCTAATTTTATCTAATTTGGAATTTGAAGTATTAGACTTTTTTAAAAATTGTTTGTTTTTCTTGGGGTATTATATAGCTTTCTTTTTGCTCTTCTTTTCCATAATATATCCTCGCATTCTTAAGTTGCATAGTAGTGATGAGAATGGGAATATGCTAACTAAAATAATATAATTATAGTTCATATACTTAACTTTTATTATCTATTAAAGTACCATTCAAATGCAAACATTAATCCTGGTGTTTTTGGAATCTCTTCGTTAAATATAAAATCTTTTGCGATATTAATTGGTAGTTCAACTACCTCTATTTGCTCCTCTCCTTCTACACCACCGCCACTATTTACTCTTAAGCTCTCATCTACTTGACAAAAAAATAGGTGTTGTTTTGAGCCAGAAGATCCTACTGCACTATAAAATGATGTTATTTTGTTGATGCTCTCTAGAGGTACATCAAAACCACACTCTTCTAGTATCTCTTCTTTTGTAGTTTGTTCTATTGAGCAATCTTTATCTAGTAAACCAGCACATAGTTCATATGTTACCCCATCTTTTTTATTATTAAAAAAAACTGGTGGTCGAAACTGTTTAACAAGTACAAATGATTTACTATCTTTATTGTATATTAATACAGCAACACTATCGTGAGACTTTACAATCTCCCAAGTGCGTGGTTGATTATTTAAGCTAAATTTAGCTAGAAAAAGTTTCTGAAATACTCCATTACTTAGTGGTTCTACACTAAAATTTTCTACTTTAAATTTCATTTATATCCTTAGATTAAAATAATTTTTGCTAATCCTAAGAATGCAAAAAATCCTACTATATCTGTAACTGTAGTTAACAGTACACTGCTAGCAACTGCTGGGTCTATACCTATTTTTCTTAGTATCAGTGGTATAATAGACCCAAATAACCCTGCAAATAGTAGGTTTATGACCATAGCTAACCCTATTACAATACCTAACTTATAGTCACTAAACCAGAAGTAAGCAATAGTTCCCATAACTATAGCAAATATAATACCATTAAGTATAGATACTAGAACTTCTCGGTTTATGGCTTGTTTCGCTTCACTCCAGTTTATCTCTTGCAAGGCTAATTGCCGAACCATTACTGTTAGAGTCTGTGTGCCTGCATTACCACCCATCGAGGCAACAATAGGCATAAGTATAGCAAGTGCAACATACGATTGTATAGTTGTATCAAATAAGCCAATTACAAATGATGCAGCAATTGCAGTAAATAGGTTTATAAGTAGCCAAGTTGCTCTTTTTTTAGTAATTATTGCTACATCTCTTTCGTCTTCACTATCTTCATCAACACCAGCCATTTTATAGATCTGCTCAGTAGCTCTCTCTTTTATAATATCATAGATATCATCAGATGTAACTCTACCAATTAAGTGACCTTCGTTATCTACTATTGGTAGAACCACCAAGTCGTAATCTTCAAAATATTTTACTACTTCATCTACGGAGCTAGTTGCCTTTAGGTATCTTACTTGTTTATAGTGTTTTTTTAAGTACTCTCTATATGTTTTGTCAAAATCAAATGTAATTACATCTTCTAGTGGTACATATCCTATTAAAAAACCAAACTCATCTATTAAAAAAACTAAATAGATATTATCTAAACCAGTCTTACTCTTAAGCTCTTTAAGTCTCTTTATAGAGTCTCCAACTTTTTCATCTAGTTTGGCACTAAATAGTTCTGTTTGCATTAAAGAGCCAGCTTCATCTTCATTGTAGCCTTGAAGAGTTTTGATATCTCTCGCATCTTGGTCATCTAAATTAGATAGAATCTCTTGCTCTTTTTGGCTATCTAGTTCGGCTATATCTTGTACTAAGTCGGCTGCATCATCACTATCTAGCTCATCTACTACTTCTACAAGCTGCTCTACAGATAGCTCTTCTAGGGCTTCATCTTTTAAATACTCAGGAAGCTCTAGTAGAGACTCTCCTAAAAACTCATCTGGAATATTACGAAGATAACCAATAAAGGTCTCTCTACCCTCTTGGTGATATATCTCTTTTAGTACTTTAGCGATATCGCTTGGGTGGCGATGTTCAAACTCTTTAGGGCTTTTTATTAAAGAGTTAAGCATCTCCTTTTCTATTTGATAGTTGAATTCTGACTGCATGCTTTTTTACTCTTTTGTGATTTAGTATTGAAATATCTATGGTAGAGTCGATACTTCTCCATTTAAAACTTCTTTTTTTATTGTTTATAATCGAATTATATACTATTTTTGCTCTAAGTGGTAGCTCTTTTGATAAGTTTTTAACAACTCTATAGCTTTTTTTACTAATTACTCCATCTCTAACTTTTACTATTCTATTTATATATCTCTGAGGGTTTCTAGGTTTACCGTGTACATAGAGTCCTAAATGAAGATGAGGACCTGTGCTTCTACCGCTACTACCTATCTTACCAATAGTTTGCCATGCTTTAACATGTTGACCTCTCTTTACGAGTAGCTTGCTTTGGTGTGCATAAAGCGATAGATATCCATATCCATGATCTACTTTAACTACTCTTCCATATCCACCCATCCATCCAGAATATACTACTTTTCCAGATGCTATAGCATGTATAGAGGTACCTCTTTTAGAACCTAAATCTAAACCTAAATGAGGTCTATATCTATGTAGTACTGGATGCCATCTTTTATATGTAAAGTTAGAAGTTACTCTCATTTTCGATAGAGGCTTAGTAAAATATATATATTTTGATGAAACCTTATGTTTAGTTGTAACTAATTTCATTCTACTATTTTTATTGTTATTTGACCAAATTTTATAGCTATTTCTATTTTTTAAAATAAATAGCTCTTTAGAGCCACTTTTAATATATGCCGCTTCTATTATAGGCTCACCCCAAGGTAGCTTTTTTATACTTTTTTGGCTATACTTAATTGCTACTATAGCACCTTTTTTAAGTTTAGTAAAATCAATTTTACCTTTTAAAACTCTCTTTAAGTATGTAGCTAAGTGTGAATTATTCGTGGCTTTTTTTATATCTGAAAAGAAGTTACTCTCTATTGTGACCATAACTTTATCTTGAATTTTATTATATTTAATTGGAATTACATCAAAGAGATACTCATTACTTACTTTTTTAATATATATTTGCATCTTTTCACCAATAGGTATAAGTGCTTCGTTAAGTGTGTTATTAGATATATTTTCAAAAAAAGGAGAGTTAGAGTTGATTTCAGAAAGAAGTTCCATATCGGTAGGGGATATTTTAGAGTAGAATTTAGTTGCATCTATACTATGCCTTGTTAAATAACCACCAAAAGTTTCGCCACTTTTCCAGTGATTTAGTTTAAAAGTTGATGCCCCTAGCCATATAGTAGCTACTATTAAATATAAAAAAATACGCATATAGTGAACCTTTTTTATTAATTCTAATCTATAATTATAGCAAAAATTTTAAATCTTATCTTTTTTTTGGTACAATCAGTTACTAAAATATTAAGAAGAGTTTATTAAATTATAGTTTAAAGGCAAAAAATGAAGATAGATAATGAAGATATAGATTATATAAAAAGTATTGTAGGTAGTGAGAATATCTATACAGATAAAGCTCATAAAAGAGCATATAGTTATGATGCTACAAGAACCTTTTATGAACCAGATGCTGTAGTTTTTCCTAGAAGTGAAGAGGATATAAGTAAGATCTTAAGCTACTGTAATGAGAGAGGTATTGTAATTGTGCCAAGAGGTGCAGGTAGTGGCTTTACGGGTGGTGCTTTACCTGTAAATGGCGGTATAACCTTAGCGATGGAGAGACATATGAATAAAATTTTAGAGGTAGATTTAGAGAATATGTTAGCTATTGTTCAGCCTGGTGTTATAAATAAAGATCTGCAACGACATGTTGAGGAGCTTGGTCTATTCTATCCACCAGACCCCGCAAGTGAAGAGTATAGTACCCTTGGAGGTAATGTAAGTGAAAATGCAGGTGGTATGAGAGCAGCAAAATATGGGCTTACAAAAGATTATGTTATGGCACTAAGAGCTGTCCTTGCTAATGGTGATACAATTCGTGCAGGTAAAAAGACTATAAAAGATGTTGCAGGTTACAATAGTGCTGGTATTTTGATTGCAAGTGAGGGGACATTAGCTGTTATTACAGAGATTACTTTAAAGCTTTTACCAAAGCCAAAATTTGTTAAGTCATATATGGGTGTTTTTCCAGATGTAAATAGTGCAATGAATGCTGTTTTTAAATCTTTAGCAGAGGGTGCAAATCCGGTAGCAATGGAGTTTTTAGACTCCTTAGTAGTTAGTGCTGTTCAGGAAAAATTAGGAGTAAACTTGCCAAGTGAGGCTGGTGCACTACTAATTGGTGATGTAGATGGAAATGTTAAAGAGGAGGTTGAGTTTCAGCTAAGAACATTAGAGGAGAGCTTTAGGGACAATGGTGCGATAGACTTCGAAATTGCTCAAGAGAAGGAAAAGAGAGATGAGCTGTGGCGTGCAAGAAAAGGTGCATCACAATCTATTACTATTTTTGGATCAAAAAAGTTAAACGAAGATATATCAGTTCCTAGAAGTAGATTGCCAGAAGCATTAGAAAAAATTTATAAAATTGGTGAAAAGTATAACTTTAAAGTGCCATGTTTCGGACATGCAGGTGATGGAAATATACATGTTAATGTAATGGTAGATGGCTCTAATCCTAAAGAGTTAGAAGATGGGCATAAGGCAATTAAAGAGATTTTTCAACTTGTTGTAGATATGGAAGGAACTCTAAGTGGAGAGCATGGAATTGGGCTAAGTAAAGCAGAATTTATGGATATCGCATTTAATGAAGCAGAGCTTAATCTATTTAAACAAATCAAAGATGCATTTGATCCAAATAGAATACTAAATCCAGGAAAAATGGGGTTGTAGTTGAGAGAAAAGAGTAGTTATAAATTAGTAGTATATCTACTAAATTTAACAAAAAATTTTATAAAAGAGCTATTCGAGCCAAAGGTAAGCTTCTATGCAGCTAGTATGAGTTGGGCTACTATATTTTTTATAATACCTCTACTTGTTATAACACTATCTGTTGTTATTTACACACCAATGTTTGGACAGTTTTATGGTAAGATTCACTCTTTAATTGCTAACTCCTTGGTACCAGGAAGTTCTGAAGTTATTATGAAGTTTATTGATAATTTTATTGCAAATGCAGCAAGTATGGGAGCTATTGGAGGGATATATGTAGTAGTAGCAGCTTTTATGTTTTTTAGAGATTTTGACTATATAGTTAATGATATATTTGATGATACAAGAAGAACATTAAAGCAGGCATTTCTTGTCTATACTGGCTTACTTATCTTTATACCACTATCTTTAGGTGGTACAATTTGGCTCTTTGCCAAGATAGACAATCAGCTGCATCTTGCACCAAATATACTACAATTTACACTAATATGGGCAATAATCTTTATAATTTATAAAGTTTCACCAAAAGATAATATACCAACTAGAGTTATTCTCTTAAGTTCATTTGTAACAACAGTAGTTTGGTACTTTGCTAAATCTATATTTGTTGTATATTTACTTTTAAATAAGACATATGCAACAATATATGGTGGTGTATCTGTTGCACTTTTTCTTTTTCTGTGGATATATATATCTTGGACTATCTTTTTGCATGGAATGCAGCTATGTAGCGTATTATATAAAGAGAGTGATAGAGAGTTGAGTTGAGTTGTTATATATTGTATATAAATATAACTTTTTTAGATACAATATCATTATTAAAAAAAAGGATTTACATGAAGAGTTTATTTAAAAATGGTGTGGTTGCAGTTTCTATAATATTTAGTGGTTCACTATATGCAAAAGAGGCTAACAAAGATGTAGCATATACACAAGCTTATGATCTATTTGAGGTAATGCATTTAGATACTAAGTTCTCTAATTTACTAAATCAGATGTTAAAAGTTCAGATGCAAAGACCATCTATTACTAAGAATTTAAATAAAGATCAACAAAAAGAGGCGTATGAAGTAACTAAAACTTTTTTAAATAAATATTTTGGCTGGAATAATATAAAAGATGATATGGCAAAGATATATGCAGATAGTTTTAGTACAGATGAGTTAAAAGAGATTACTAAATTTTATACAACTCCTACGGGACAAAAGATGTTAGATAAGCTTCCAAAGCTATCAAGAGAGGGTAACTTATTAGCACAAAGAAAGCTTATGTCACATATGGATGAGTTAAAGAGTGAAATAGAAAAAATTATGAAAGAAGATAAACCTAAAGGTAAATAGTTTATGTATTTTTGGAAGATAGATAAGCTAAAAGATGATCTCAAAATTGGTATATTAACCCAGAAAGATGAGTTTTTGTATGCACTTTTGTGGGTTATTTTTTATCAACTATCTATAGTAGTTATATCATATGATAATATAGATAGTAGCAATAATAAATATGACTCTATTAGTTTAATTATAGACTCTATACTAAGTGCACTAGGCATCTACTATATCTATATAAAAAATGGGGCTAGTAGTGGTAAGGATTTTATAAAAAGATACTTCTCTTTATCTTTGGTGGCATCTATTAGAGTTATGGTTTTTTCACTACCATTAATGATAATAATTGCTATATTGAGAGTTGTTGCAGATGATATGTCGATATCAGTGTCTGCTAATTTAGTCGATATTGTATTTATGTTTATATTAAATATAATATATATATATTTAGTAGCTAAACATATATCAGATATAGCAAAGAGTAGCTAAATTTTCATTTATATGAAGAGTTAGTAAAGAGAGTAAGCCTTCAGATGGTATAACTATAGTGTTTTAATTTTAGCTATTTCATCTCTGCATCTTGCAGCCTCTTCGAAGTCTAAGCGTTTAGAGGCTGCAAGCATTTTTGCTTTTAACTCTTTTACAATTTTTTGTCTCTCGCTTGCAGGCATTTTTTGTGCTTTAGAAGCTTTATTATAAATTTCACCACTATCTTCTACTTTTAAGTTTGTATCTAAGCTTCTAGTTGTAGTTTTAGGTGTAATATTATGCTTTATATTGTAAGATATCTGTTTCTCTCTTCTTTCAGTTGTAGTATCTATACACTCTTGCATAGAGTTTGTAATACGCTTTGCATACATTAACACCCTTCCATCTACATTTCTCGCTGCTCTACCTGCTGTTTGAATTAGTGCCGTAGTAGAACGTAAAAAACCCTCTTTATCAGCATCTAAAATTCCAATTAGTGCCACTTCTGGTAGATCTAAACCCTCTCTTAGCAAGTTGATTCCAACTAATACATCAAACTCTCCAACTCTTAAACCTCTAATAATTTGGTTTCTCTCTATAGCATCTAAATCTGAGTGCATATATTGAGTCTTTATCCCCATATCGTTATAGAATGTCGATAGCTCTTCTGCCATTTTTTTAGTTAGAACTGTTACTAGAACTCTTTGGTTGTTGGTAATGACTTTTTTAATTTCATCGTGCAGATGTGCTACTTGATTTTCGCTATTAACGACTGTTATTAGTGGGTCTAGTAGTCCAGTTGGTCTAACAATTTGCTCTGCAACTTCTATTGATAGCTCTGTCTCTATATTGCTAGGTGTTGCTGAGACAAATAGATATGTTGGTGCTTTATTGATGTACTCTTCAAACCTTAAAGGTCTATTATCTAGTGCACTAGGAAGTCTAAAACCATGGTCAACTAATACCTCTTTTCGGCTTCTATCACCTGCATACATTCCGCGAAATTGAGGTAAGGAGACATGAGACTCATCTACCATAACCATGTAGTCATCTCCATACATCATCTCGAAGTAGTCTAACATAGAGTAGGGGGTTTCACCCTCTTTTTTACCAGTTAAGTGTCTAGAGTAGTTTTCGATTCCTTTACATACACCTGTACTCTCTAGCATCTCTAGGTCAAACTCGGTTCTCTGCTTTAGACGATTATACTCTACCATTCGTCCCTCTTTTTGATAGTAGTTTAATCTCTCTCCTAACTCTAGTTCTATAGATTTTATTGCAGTTGCAAGTTTTTCTTTACCTACAATAAATGGATTTGTAGAGTATATAGTGGCCTCTTTGTAGTCTGCTATCTTTTCGCCTGTTAGTGGATTAAAACTATATATTACTTCTATTTCGTCTCCAAAAAATTCGACTCTATATGCAAGCTCTTCATTATAAGCAGGAAATATATCTATAACCTCTCCATTTACTCTAAAATCTCCTCTATCAAAATATGCATCGTTTCTTTTGTAGCCCATATCTACAAACCTAAGAAGTAGCTCTCTTTGTGCATACTCTTGCCCAATTCGAAGCTTTTGGACAATCTCTTTATAGTCTTGTGGACTACCAAGTCCATAGTTTGCAGATACAGAAGCTACAACTATAACATCATCATGACTTAGTAAACTAGCAGTGGCAGAGAGCCTTAGACGCTCTAGCTCTTCATTTATGGAGCTATCTTTTTCGATAAATAGGTCTTGGCGTGGAAGATATGCTTCTGGCTGATAGTAGTCATAGTAGCTGATAAAATACTCTACATGGCTATGTGGGAAGAAACTCCGAAACTCACTATAAAGCTGAGCTGCTAAAGTTTTGTTGTGTGTCATAATTAGTGTTGGTTTTCCACTTTTTGCAATTAAATTTGCCATAGTAAATGTCTTACCAGAGCCTGTGACTCCTAATAGAGTTTGGTATCTATTTGGTTGATTAATAGATGCTAGTAGCCTTTTTATAGCTTCTGGTTGATCTCCCGATGGCTTATATGAGCTCTCTAATTTAAAATCTGCCAAAACTTCTTTCCCTTTTGTTAAATGTAGCTGTTATTTTACTAATTATTTGTTATTATTAGCTAAACATTTTATAAAAAGGGTATATATGACAGCTCTTGAGAGATTAAAGTCTAAAATAGATGAGTGGAAGAGTAATTACGAAGAGATTGCAAAAGAGAATGAAGAGCTAAAAAAACAAGTTGTAAATGGTGGTAATAGTAGTGTGCAAGACACTAGTGAGTTAGAGATAGAGATAGATAGATTAAATGCAGAGATTGCAAAACTAAAGCAAGAGATTGAGCTAAAAGATATAGAAGTAGAAAATATCTTAGAGAATATAGAAGCTCTATTAGATTAAGGAGGAATATAATGGATTTAACAGTTAGCGTAAAGGGTTTAAGAATTAAAGCAAAAAAGTTGGATAATGATTTTTATGACTTTATAAAAGAGGATTTAGAGAAGTCAGGAATAGATTTTGCTAGAGACAATAGTATAGAGTCTCTATTTACAGCCTACCTAAGATTAGCTGCAAAATCACACAACTACGACAGAGAGATAGAGAGTATAATTAAAGATATAGAGAGCTAGAGGGGTCAATTATAGTTCTTATATAACTCAATAAATTAAGATATCATTTATTAAATAATATCTTCAAAATATTGAGTCATGAAGAAGTATATTATTGAGAATAGTTTAGGGTTAAACCCTAATAGCTATTTTAATATTTATCTCAAAGCTTTCTCTGCCGTAATCAAGGCTACCACACCATCATACATATCTTGCACTGCTTCAACCTCCGTAATACCTAATCGGCGGCGATTACTAATATCGTATACCCCACCCTCACTCTGCGAATGCTCTCCATGAATACCACGTATTTGTAAGTGGTACTTATCTGTAATTGCTTTAAAAGCATCCATATCTTTGGCAAGGTTTGGTAGGGTAATATGCACACTAGCACGCATTGCGGTACCTAAATTCGTAGGGCATGATGTAATATACCCCAGATGATCACTATAAGAGAAAGGTACTTTTGTTCCTATACTATTGATAGCATTAATAAGACGGGTGAAAACCTCTTTTATATCTCCGCCAGCTTGCATAGAAATAATACGTAGCTGATCCTCTTCATTGACCCATACTAAAAAAGTTTTGTCATTGTTATGATAGATACCACGCCCTTCTGGCCACTCTCTATTGAGTCCTGCTGCATCTAAAAATCTATCTCCCTCTTTGAACAAAAAGTGATCTTTTATCAATGCCTCTTGTACCTCTTTAGACATACCCAACAGAGGATAATATTCACCCTCTAATTCGCCTTCAAGTGTGTTAAGTCCTGAAACAATATTGGACTCTATCTCAAGACGTTGTGCCTGAGACAAGGCAGGTCCCAGTGGCATATTATCAACATTACGACCGACCCTGATACGTGTAGAGAGTATAAATTCACCTTCAGGATCAGGGTTTGGGGCATTAAGCTCATCAGTATTGAGATTACTTTTGTGTGCATCTTCTTCGCCAAAGCCATGATACTCTTCTATGATAGGATCAAAAAGTGCACCAAATACAGCATAGGAGTCTTGGTCTCCTGCATAGACACCTATGCCACTATCTATATTTTTTAGACCAGAGTTGATGATCTGTTCTAGGGTGAAACCATGTGCACTCTTTTTGTCTTTGAGTATTTCAAAAACCTCTGGGGTTAAATGTTTACACAGCATCGATGTACAATCTTTTGGTAAGTTTGGGTAATTCATTATTTTTCCTTTATTTGATTATAAATTTATTAAAAGCACACAAAGTGTGAAACTCTTTTTCTACTCTCCATTTTGTGATACAATAGTCTTCAAAACTATCATATGCTTCATCATAGAGCTTCTCTTTTTTGATAATATCTAAAGCACGTTCTACTTTAGAAAATTCCCGAATACCATGCGAAATAATACTCTCGCATTGTTCCAGAAGCAAAGCTTTTGAACCTATGTTTTCCTCTACAGAATGCTGTATCATTTGATAACAGTCCCTATACCCTGCGATGTAAACACTTCCAAAAGCAAAGCATGCTCTACGCGTCCATCTATAATATGTGCTTTAGGAACGCCACCTTGTACTGCCTCTAAACAAGCATCTACTTTAGGAATCATCCCCTCTACAATGACCTCTTTAGATTTAAGAAGAGCAATCTTATCAGATGTCAAGGTATGCACAATCTCTTTATTTTCATCCAGTACACCTGGGGTATCTGTCATAAAAATAATCTTTCTAGCCCCTAGACTTGCAGCGATATGCCCTGCAGCCATATCGGCATTGATATTAAATCCAGGATGGCCACTCACTTCATAGGCACCAATAGGAGCAATCACTGGTATAAATTTTTCAGCGATAAGCTTGGTAATCACACTAGGGTCACTCTGGACGATTTTTCCTACATAGCCATATTTTTCTTGATCAATTGCCTGTGCTTTTAAAAAATTGGCATCTTTACCACTGACACCAATTGCTTTGCCTCCATGCATATTAAGTAGTGTGGTTATCTCTTTATTGATGGTACCAGAGAGTACCATCTCCACGACCTCCATAACATCAGCATCTGTTACACGTAACCCATCAATAAAATGGCTCTTTATTTGCATTTTATCTAGCACTTCTCCTATAGCATTACCCCCTCCATGCACAATTACAGGCTTAATACCTATAAGATACATCAAGATAATATCCCTAGCAAACTTATCTTTAAGCTGAGAGGAAGTCTGAGCTGCACCACCATACTTAATCACAAAAATTTCATTATTGTATTTCTTAATATAGGGCAGTGCATCTAAAAGTACTTGTGCCTGTTCTATTTTTGTCTGCATATATCTCCTTTGAACCTCTAGTTGAGAGTGTACAAAAAAGAAATGTAAGAGTTGTGAAATATTAAAATTTTATCTCAAAACAGGCACCTTGCTTATGATTGTACGCACTAATTTTACCCTGCATCTTTTGCTCTATAATAAGTCTAGTAATATAGAGTCCCACCCCTGTACCCCCACTTTTTTGCTTTCCTGTTACATAGGGTTCGAAAATATTAGGAAGAAGCTTAAGATCAATACCTCCTCCATTGTCACACATCAGTATCACAATCACACCATTTTCTTTCTTAATTGAGAGCGATATGGTTTTTGTCTGCGATGATACTTTACTTAATGCATCTCGGGCATTATTAATAAGATTCAAAATAGCTTGTGCAAACTCATTAGGATATCCTTTAACAAAAAAAACATCTTTTGGTATATTCATTTCTGTTCCAATATGACAATAATCAAGCGAAGCAGATACGATTTGAAACGATTGATCTATCGCACTTGCGATATCAAAATACTCCTGTTTTTGATCAGGCACGAAAAAAGAACGAAAATCATCAATCGTCTGAGACATATATTGAATCATCTTGTTTCCATGTGCTATCTTCTTTTGCATATAGACTTCATCAAGCTCTCCAAAACCATATGCCGATTCAAGATTCATCAAAATACCCCCTAATTGTGCAAGGGGCTGTCTCCACTGATGGGCAATGTATCCTACGGTCTCACCCATAGATGCCATACGTGCCTGTTGCATCATGAGGTATTCATTTTCACGTCGTAGTTGTATCTCTTCATCGATTTCAGCTTGAAGCATCTTTTTTTCAGCCTCATGCCTACTGACATCTTTTGCAATGAGTTTAATATACCTATTATGAATATTTTGAGAGAGTGTCCCTGAGAATTCAAAACTTTTATCACCTATATCAACCAAAACACTTTCTAAAATACCCTTCTCTTGTAACGCAATATATAAAGTTTCCCATGACCGTTCACCCATAATCATTGAGGGTTCTTTATCCATACATGCTTCTCCAAAAATCCTAAAAGCATGTTTATTCATCCAATGTATCACTTGATGGGATGAGGCATCAAATATCTCAACAATAGCTTCGGGTAAAAGATCCATAATCTCCTTGGCATGACGTAATTTAATCTCAAGCATCCTGGCAACATTGCCTTTAATATGTTTAAAAATATCACGATTGGTTAAAAGTGCCCGCATCTCTCCACTGGCATCGAGTACGAGTAATCGTCTCATATTTTTATCTCTCATCAGAGCAATAACCTCTGCAATAATAGTATCTTCAACAATAGTAAATACAGGAGAAGACATAATCTGCACCACCGATACAGAGAGATCAACATGTTCATACCCTGCCAAAAGGATATCTTTTTCAGTGATAATTCCTATGGCTTTTTCATCTATGTCAGCTACCACAACAGAACCAATACTATTCTCTTTTATCAAGACAAGTGCATCCTGTAAAGAGGCACTATGAGGTAACGTAATCACACTACTATTTACTGCAATGATATCTGCTACCTTAAGATCAATTTTATAGACATCCTCTTCTAAAAAATTAAAAAGTGTCTCTTGCAGTACAACACCTTGGTAGTATCCCTCCTCATCTACAAGTACAAGCCGTCTAATATTATGGGTAACCACTAT
>CAMZLH010000069.1 GCA_947311565.1 uncultured Nitratifractor sp. | reverse complement strand
TTAAGTTTTAATAAACATGGAAAAGGAACATCTGCGAGAGTTGTGGGTTTTACACCTTATAAAGACATATTGGAATAATGTACCAACTGAGCTAACGGGTCTTAACCTCTTAAAGCGTATCTGCGTTTAAGTGGCGTAATTATAGCTCAGAATTTTTTCAATGTCAAGCTTTTTATGACAAAAGTTAAAAAAAAGTTAAAAAAAGTTAAAAAACTCTGATTCAGAGTATAAAATCATCTCTATAGCAGCCCTTGCTGACTGCTCTTGAATAAAACCTCTATCACCATTAAAGTTAAATCTCTTTACAACTATACTATCTTCATTTTGTACACCAATATATACTGTACCTACAGACTTCTCTTCGCTACCCCCTGTAGGACCAGCTATACCACTAATTGCTACTGAAATATTAGAGTTAGCTACTCTTTTAACTCCACTTAGCATCTCTGTAACACACTCTTTGCTTACAGCACCAAACTCTTTAAGTGTACTCTCTTTAACTCCTAGCCACTCTTTTTTAATTCTATCACTATAAGTCACCATTGAACCCTCTATAACAGACGACGCACCATTTATAGCTATAAGTTTTGCTGCTAGTAGCCCACCAGTGCAACTCTCTGCTATAGATATAGTTTTACTTTTGCTCTTTAAATAGGATACTAAAGAGGCCCTAATAGACCTAATAGGTAGAAGTTTTAAGCCAAACTCTTTAGCTGCTTCTGTTAATATCTGCTCGCCTTCACTATCTTTTATCTCTATATTGTACCAACTATCTAGTACCTTTTTAACAATAGCATGATCATCTATCTTCTCAGATAGCAACTCTAAGTCACAGCTTTTACCAAAAACTTTAAACTCAGAAACATTTTTATTTACTATATTATTAGAGTTAGGTATTTTTTCAAAAAAGTTAATCTCTTTTACTATCAATATAGAATCACCTACAGAGTATATTAATTTACCATCTTTTTCAATAGAGCCAAATCCTCTATTATCTAAACAATTTACAATTCTACTATAATATATATCTAAAATAAACATTGATGTTGGAGTTATGCATCTCTTTACTGACTCTATAATACTATCCAATTGAGCATCAGTAAATGTAGGGTATTTAATAGTGTACCTTGCATCTTTAATATATGGATATACTCTCTCTATATATCCCCTTTGAACATAATCTTGATAAATATTTGCTCCAATTAATATAATATTATTTGGCTTATGTAGTTTAGACATTTTGCAACTCCTATAGTTTAAAGCTCTACTTAAACAGATATTATATATTAAAATTGATTTATACTTTATTAAAGAATAGTTTATAAATATTTTCAAATAATTTGAAGTTAATCGAATAATTATCTCTAATACCTACGAATCACTACTTTATACAAGATGTATAATCTATAATATATAATCATAGTTAAATATATTATTTTTGAAATAAAAGCTATTATAACGAAATTGTAATAGAGTTTTAGTTATAATCACCCAATTTTTTATTAATTATTGAATTTTTTTTACAAGGATAAGTCAAAATGGACTATAAAGATACACTTCTACTACCTAATACATCATTTCCAATGAGGGGAAATCTACCTCAAGCTGAGCCAAAACGCTACAAAGCATGGTCTGAAAAAAAAGTTTATGAAAAGATGAAACTAAATAGAAAAAATAGAGAATCTTTTACACTTCATGATGGTCCTCCATATGCAAATGGAAATCTTCATATTGGACATGCACTAAATAAAATCTTAAAAGATATGATTGTAAAATATAACTACTTTCAAGGTAAATCTATTCGCTATACTCCAGGTTGGGATTGCCACGGTTTACCAATTGAACAAAAGGTAGAAGAGAAGTTAGGACGCTCTAAAAAAGAGGCTATGAGCACAGCAGACTTTAGAAAAGAGTGCCGTAAACATGCCCAAAAATTTGTTGAGATTCAAAAAGAGGAGTTTAAAACTTTTGGTGTAATTGCTGATTGGGAGAACCCTTACCTTACTATGGATTTTAAATTTCAATCTAACATATACAGAGCCCTTTGCGAAGTTGCAAAAAGAGGCTTAATTATAGAGAGATACAAACCAATTCACTGGTCTTGGGCTGCAAGAAGTGCCTTGGCAGAAGCTGAAATTGAGTATGAAGATAAAGAGGATTACACTCTATATGTTGCTTTTGATCTACAAGATGAAGCAAAAGAGAAACTTGGTATCGATAAAGGTGCATTAATAATTTGGACAACAACACCTTGGACACTTCCTGCAAATGCAGCACTTGTATTAAACCCAGAAGCTATATATGTATTAACAGAAGATGGCTACATTGTTGCAAGAGAGAGAGTAGAAGCATTAATCGAAGAGGGTGTAATTAGTAGTAACAAGATAGTTAAAGAGTTTAAGGCAGCAGATTTAGAGCATCTAAAAGCTACTAACCCTTTAAACAAAAGAGACTCATATATAATAGTTGCAGATTTTGTTGAGACATCTGGAGGAACAGGGTGCGTACACGCTGGTCCAGGACATGGTGAAGATGACTACTTTGCATGTTTAAAATATAATTTAGATGTAATTGTTCCAGTTGATGAGAGAGGATGTTTTGACCAAAGCGTTGTTGCTCTAAACCTTATACCTAATGCAGAAGAGTTTGTAGGTATGCATATATTCAAAGCAAATGAGAAAATTTTAGAGCTTCTTGGAGGTAGCCTACTTAAAGTTGGTAAGTTTATTCACTCATACCCACACTGCTGGAGAACAAAGCAGCCAGTAATATACAGAGCTACAAAGCAGATTTTCGTAGCAATCGATAAAATGATAGATATCGAAGATAAAACTCTAAGAGATTTGGCACTAAATGCACTAGAGGGTGTAAAATTTTACCCTGAACATAGCCGTAATAGATTAACTTCTATGATAGAAGGCAGACCTGATTGGTGTATATCTCGCCAAAGAAGTTGGGGTGTACCTATTGCTTTCTTTAGAAGAAAAGATACTAAAGAACTTATCTTAGATGAGAAGGTTCTAAACTTTACAGCTATGATATTTGAACAACAAGGTTGTGATGCATGGTATGAGATGCCAACAGAGTACCTACTATACCCTGGTAGTGGCTACAAACCAGAAGAGCTAGAGAAAGTTTTAGATGTAGTAGATGTTTGGTTCGATAGTGGCTCTAGCTGGAACTCTACACTAGCATCTGGAAACTACGATGCTGGTAGCTACCCTGCAGATATATACCTAGAGGGAACAGATCAACATAGAGGTTGGTTCCAAAGTTCACTCTTAGTTAGTTGTGGTGTAAACTCTAAAGCACCATATAAATCTCTTTTGACTCACGGATTCACTGTTGATCAAAAGGGTGAGAAGATGAGTAAATCTCAGGGTAATGTAGTTGCTCCTGATAAAGTTATTAAGCAGTATGGTAGTGAAATATTAAGACTATGGGTGGCACTAAGCGATTATACAACAGATCTGAAAATTAGTGATAGTATATTAAAGCAGACAGCAGAGCAGTATAGAAAAATTAGAAATAGCTTTAGATTTTTACTTGCGAACCTTGATGGCTTAGAGAACACTAAATATAATGAGTTTGGAGAGTTAGACCTTTGGATATTAAACAAAGCATCAAATGTATTTAAAGAGGTAAATAGAGAGTTTGCAAACTATGATTTCAATAGAGCATTTAACAAACTTAATAACTTTTTAACAAATGAGTTAAGTGGTATATATATGGATCTATGTAAAGATAGACTATATTGCGATGAGAAAAGCTCGAATACAAGAGTTGGAGCTCAGGTTGCAATGTATTTAATTGCAAAATCTATGCTAGCACTAATTGCACCAGTACTTACATATACTGCTGATGAGATTTTAGAACACTCACCAGCAGTATTTAAAGGTGATTTAGAAGATATTTTCGATTTAGAGTATGTAGATCTTCAAGAGTTTATTACTACAATAAATGATGAACTTTTAATTAAAGCTAGAGAGAACTTTAATGAGAGTGTTGATAAACTTAGAAAAGATAAAATAGTTAAATCTACTTTAGAGTTAGCAATAGTTGGGGATAGTAGTTCATTTAACATAAAAGAGCAAAAAAACTTAGAAGATTGGTTTGGAGTAAGTGGCTTTAGCTCTAGTTTAGATGGAGAAGTGTTAGCAGAGTTTAGTGTAGATGGCTCAACATATAGAGTAATTAAATCTCCACTACATAAATGTCCAAGATGTTGGAGATTTACAGCAGATACAGAGGATAAACTTTGTAGTAGATGCGCTAAGGTAGTTGAGTAGTGGATTTAACTAAGCCTGTTCCCTTAAGTACAATATTTAGTGCAATTGGAGTAATTTTTATTATGGTTGGCATAGGTTTAATGGTAGTTAGATATTATAAGAAGAAGCAGGAGATACAATGAAATTAAGAGATGCTTTAAAACTTAATAGCAGTGAAATAGAGAGACTAAGAGCAGATATTTTACAAAAGGCTAAAGAGAGTAAAATTAATGCATATATAAGCTTTGATAGTAGTGGAGATGGCATTCCTATATTAATTAAAGATAATATTCAAATTAAAGATTGGAACATAACTAGTGGTTCTAATATTTTACAAGGATATACTGCTCCATATAATGCAACAGTTATAGAGAAGCTAAATATATCTGGTCTATCACCACTAGGTCGTGCAAATATGGATGAGTTTGCAATGGGTTCTACTACAGAGAGTAGCTTTTATGGTGCAACTTTAAACCCTCATGACACAAGTAGAGTTCCTGGTGGAAGTAGTGGTGGAAGTGCTGCAGCAGTTGCTGAAGGATCTGCAATAGCTGCTCTTGGTAGTGATACTGGTGGAAGCATTAGACAACCTGCAAGCTATTGTGGAGTAGTAGGTTTTAAACCAACTTATGGTAAAGTTAGTCGTTATGGTTTAGGCTCATATGCTAGCAGTCTTGATCAGATTGGTCCAATTACACAAGATGTAGAAGATGCTGCACTTCTTTACGATATTATTGCAGGATACGACCCAAAAGACTCTACAAGCTCTAACATGGAGCATACACCAATTGCACCTATTTTAGATAGAGATCAAAAATATACAATAGCTGTAATAGACAACTACATTAACGAAGCAGACGAAGATGTACAAAAAGCATACAAACTTGCTATTCAAGCTTTACAAGATGCAGGGCATACAATTATTCATAAAGAGATGTCAAATACACAGTATGATATTGCTACATACTATATTATTGCAACTGCCGAAGCTGCAACTAACTTAGCTAGATATGATGGTGTAAGATACGGAAATAGAGCTAAAGATATTAAAAATATTGAAGAGCTTTTTGTAAAAACAAGAAGTGAAGGCTTTGGAGACGAAGTAAAAAGAAGAATTCTACTTGGAAACTTTGTACTATCTAGTGGATACTACGATGCATACTACTTAAAAGCACAAAAGGTTCGTCACTTAATAAGAGATGAATTTAATAAAATATATGAAGAGGCAGATCTTATATTAAGCCCAATTACACCAACAGTTGCACCAAAACTAGGTGCAAGTGAAGACCCCCTAGAGATGTATAAAAGTGATATGTATACAATTGCTATTAATCTAATTGGACTACCAGCAATTAGTTTACCAGTTATGAAAAATGCAGATGGCTTACCAGTTGGCTTACAAATAATTGCAAAAGCTTTTAACGAACAACCTCTATTTAACGCAGCTCTTAGCTTAGAGAATAGCATAAACTACAACTAAAGGAAAGATATGAATATAAAAATGCGCGCACTTACTTTTGAAGATGTGTTACTAGTTCCTCAGCACTCTACTGTTTTACCTAAAGAGGTAGAATTAAAGAGTAAAATAACTAAAAATGTAAGCCTAAATATCCCAATAGTATCTGCTGCAATGGATACAGTTACAGAGCACAAAGCAGCAATTGCTATGGCTAGAGAGGGTGGCATTGGAGTTATTCATAAAAATATGGATATTAATACACAAGCTCAAATGGTTAAAAAGGTCAAAAAGAGCGAAAGTGGCATTATAATTGACCCTATTTTTATATCTCCAGATGCAAGTGTAGCTAAAGCAGATGCACTAATGGGAGAGTATAAAATTTCTGGAGTACCTGTTGTAGATGAAGATATGAACCTACTTGGAATTATAACAAATAGAGATATGCGTTTTATTACAGATTTAGGCTCAATAATTGTTAAAGATGTAATGACCTCTTCTCCACTAATTACAGCTAAAGAGGGAATTACACTAGAAGAGGCTGCCGAAGTTTTAAAGAAGCATAAAGTAGAGAAACTTCCAATAGTTGACGATAATAACAAACTTAAAGGTTTAGTTACAATTAAAGATATTCTAAAAAAAGCTCAATATCCAAATGCAAATAAAGATGAGTTTGGAAGACTTAGAGTAGCTGCAGCAATTGGTGTTGGGCAGCTAGATAGAGCAACAGCTCTTGTAGAAGCAGGAGTAGATGTAATTGTTTTAGACTCTGCTCATGGGCACTCTAAAGGTATTTTAGATACAGTAAAAGAGATAAAGTCTAAACTAAAAGTAGATATTGTAGCTGGTAATATTGCAACAGCAGCAGCAGCGGTAGATTTAATTAAAGCAGGGGCAGACGCTGTAAAAGTAGGAATTGGACCAGGAAGTATCTGCACTACAAGAATTGTTGCAGGTGTTGGTGTACCACAAATTAGTGCAATAGACGAAGTAGCACAAGCTGCAAAAGAGTATGGTGTACCAGTAATTGCAGATGGTGGTATTAAATACTCTGGTGATGTTGCAAAAGCTTTAGCAGTAGGAGCAAGCTGTGTAATGCTAGGAAGTGCATTAGCAGGAACTTACGAAGCACCAGGTGAAATGATAATCTACAATGGTCGTCAGTTTAAAGAGTATCGTGGAATGGGAAGCATTGGTGCAATGA
Source organism: uncultured Nitratifractor sp. (assembly GCA_947311565.1). Classification (GTDB taxonomy): domain Bacteria; phylum Campylobacterota; class Campylobacteria; order Campylobacterales; family Sulfurovaceae; genus JAADEQ01. Next base: position 2,320 of record CAMZLH010000069.1, on the reverse strand, counting down.
GCAAAGGAAGCACAGATAGATACTTCCAAGAGGGAACAGCAGCAGATAAGCTTGTGCCAGAAGGAATCGAAGGTCGAGTTCCATACAGAGGAAAGATATCTCAAGTTCTACACCAGATGATTGGTGGGCTTCGCTCTTCAATGGGCTATTGTGGCTCTAAAGATATACCAACATTCTGGGAGAAAGCTGAATTCGTAGAGATAACAAGTGCAGGATTAAAAGAGAGCCATGTTCACGATGTAACTATTACTAAAGAGAGTCCAAACTACCACGCGTAAGGAAAGAGAGTATGTCAGAAAAGATTTATGCAGCATTTCGATCAATAGGTGCATATGTACCTAAAAAAGTATTAACTAATCAAGATCTAGAGAAAATGGTTGATACAAGTGACGAATGGATTGTTAAAAGAACAGGAATAAAAGAGCGACACATTGCAGAAGATAACGAAAGCACTAGCGATATGGCAACAAAAGCTAGTGAAATAGCAATTAAAAGAGCAGGTTTAAGCGCCAAAGATATAGATTTAGTAGTATGTGCAACAGTTACACCAGACTACTTCAATATGCCTTCAACTGCTTGTCTAATTAGTGATAAACTAGGCATTAAAAATGTTCAAGCATTCGATATAAGTGCAGCTTGTAGTGGTTTTGTATATGCCCTTAGTGTTGCAAAAGCCTTTATAGAAAGTGCTATGAAAAAAAATGTATTAGTTATTGGTGCAGAGAAGTTTAGCTCTATTATAGATTGGAACGACAGAAACACTTGTGTTCTATTTGGCGATGGTGCAGGTGCAGCTGTAATTGGTGCAACTACCAATAAAGAAGAGGCTTTTATAGATGTTCACGCAAGTGCAGATGGAAGTTATTGGGATTTTCTAATTACTCCAGCACCAGGAAGCGTTAATCCAGCAACTCATGCAGCTATAGAAGAGGGTTTACAATTTGTTAAAATGAAGGGTAACGAAACTTTTAAATTGGCAGTTAAAACACTAACAAAAGATGTAAAAGAGATTTTAGCAAAAAACAATATTGAGGGTAAAGATATTCCCCACTTTGTGCCACACCAAGCCAACTATAGAATTATAAATGCAGTCGGAAACGCACTAAATATGAGCGAGAACCAAGTTGTCTTAACAGTTCACAAATACGGAAACACATCAGCAGCATCAATCCCTATGGCTATTAACGACATTTACGAAAGTGGTAAATTAAAGAGTAAAGAACTAATGCTACTAGATACATTTGGTGGTGGCTTAACATGGGCTAGTGCCTTAATACCGTTTGCACCAAAGGAAAATGATTAACTTAATAGAACTTTTAATCAAACTAAAAGAGTTAGGCTACGACACCACCAGCCAAGATAACTGGTGGTGGCCAAACAGTGGCACTTTCGAGATTGTTGTTGGAGCCATCTTAACCCAAAATACCAAATGGGAAAATGTGCAAAAATCTCTAAACAATTTAAAACAAAATAACACCCTATCATTAAAAGCACTCTCTAACATAGATATAGAAATTTTAAAACAATATATTAAACCAAGTGGATTCTACAACCAAAAAAGCAGATACCTAAAAGAGCTATCTATCAACATTATAAAAGATTACAAAACCTTTGAAGAGTTTAAAAAGAGTGTTACAAGAGAGTGGCTACTAAACCAAAGAGGCATAGGGCAAGAGAGTGCCGATGCGATACTAAACTACGCCTGTTACAAAGAAGCATTTGTTGTAGATGCCTACACAAACAGACTGCTAAAAGCCTTTAACTACGAATTTGAAAGCTACAATGAACTACAAGAGTGGATTATAGAAAACCTCTACACTAGCTACACCCAAATCTACCCCACGCTAAATAGAGCCAACACCTACGCCAGAATCCATGGTATGATAGTAGAGTATGTTAAAGCTAACAGCAAAGGTAGAGTTGTGAATGTTGAGGAGTTAAAAAACTAAGCATAGCAAACATAGGTTTTTTTATCTTTACCTATTTCTCTTATAATCTACCTCTCCTTCAAAACATCACCCAACCCAGCAGGAGCAATATACGCAATAGTTCGTCTATCTTTATAGTTGGCAAGTATTTTATACACTACCAACTCTTTGAGATACTTCCTTGCTTTACTGGCATTGCCTGACATAGTTGTAATAAAAATGCTTCAAATAGAAGCGTAAACCCATTACTCAAACCCTCCCATGGTGCAGTAACCCTCTTTACTTTTCCACTCTCTAATTTTACCCTTGGCACTCTTGCATGCAAATAGCACTCATGCTAGAAGAAGTTTAAATGTTTCCAAGTTTTATTATGTGTGTTATATGCCTTGAGA
>CAMZLH010000068.1 GCA_947311565.1 uncultured Nitratifractor sp. | reverse complement strand
TGTGATATTTAATTTTAATAGTTTGATAATTTTAGTTGATGGTAGGCGTAGTTCAGTTGGTAGAGCACCTGTTTGTGGCACAGGTTGTCGCGGGTTCGAGCCCCGTCGCCTACCCCATTTGAAGTGTAGAAACCGAGCCTACTCCAAGAGCGCTAGTGGCTCAATTGGATAGAGCATCAGACTTCGGATCTGACGGTTAGAGGTTCGAGTCCTCTCTAGCGTACCATCAAATTATTAAATATTTAAGCACTCGTAGCTCAGCTGGATAGAGCACCCGCCTTCTAAGCGGGCGGTCTCAGGTTCGAATCCTGACGGGTGTACCACTTTAAGTTAATATTAAAGCAATTTAGCTAAAATTTTAACTCACATGCGGATGTGGTGGAACTGGCAGACACGCTAGACTTAGGATCTAGTGCCGCAAGGCGTGGAGGTTCGACTCCTCTCATCCGCACCACTTATTTTTTATAATCCCCTTTAATTATTTACTATTAATATATTTTCTAGATAACTCAATATTTTAAAAATATTTTTTAGTCTGCCTTAAATTTTATTAAAAACTGACCTTCTATAAATGATATACTAATTTATAGGATTATACAAGAACTCTAATGGTATAATTATTACTACACCAACTAATACCCTGAAAATTTAGTAGACCCTTCGAGGGAGGAGCAGAGTATTAGTTAGTAGAGTAATAAAATTAAAAAGGCTTTTAATGAGATTAGATGATGAGTTAGAGAGTCGTAATGTTGAGGATAGAATATCTAGCAGTGGTGGCTTTGCTGGAGGATTTGGTGGAGGTATGAGCCTTGGTCGAGTAATGATGCTTTGGCCAATTATTAGAATGCTTCTTCGCACAAAATTTGGTTGGGCTATACTTGCAGTTGGTGCTTTTTTCTACTTTGGTAATCCACTTGGTATGCTAAGTAGCGGTGCAGTAGGTGGTGGCTCTAAAGCCGATGAGAAAGATGCAATATTTATTAAAAAAGTTCTTAAAACAACAGAAGATGTATGGAGCCAACTACTACCTAAATACTCTTATAAATATAGTAAACCTGTAATGGTTTTATATAGAGGACATACAACTAGTGGCTGTGGTTTTGCTTCGGCTCAGATGGGTCCATTTTACTGTCCTGCTGATAAAAAAATATATGTTGATTTAAGCTTTTTTGATGAACTTAAAAATGTTCATAAGGCTGGTGGAGACTTTGCCCAAGCATATGTTCTAGCACATGAAGTAGGACACCATATACAAGATATATTAGGTACACTAGATAAAATTAATGCAATGCAACATCGTGCCAAGAGAGCAGGTGATAAAACAAAAGCTAACCATTTGCAAATTCCTGTAGAGTTACAGGCAGATTGCTATGCAGGTATATGGGCGCACTATGTACAAAGCAAACTTGATCGTGGAGATATAGAAGAGGCACTAAATGCCGCAACAAGAATTGGAGATGATACACTACAAAAAGAGTCACAAGGATATGTTGTGCCAGATAGTTTTACACATGGAACATCGAAACAGAGATCAAAATGGTTCTACAGAGGCTTTAGAAGTGGTGATATGAGAGAGTGTAATACTTTTAGGTAGCTCTTAGATAGATGGAACTAATAGTAGACTCACTAGCCCCATTAATGTTGCTTATTGCAGTTGGATATCTTTTAGAAAAATTAAATATATCTAATAGTGAATGGGTAGATGTTTTAAACAAGATAGCAATATATATACTATTTCCATCACTAATATTCTCAGGGATTACCAATATTAAACTAGATGCCATTAGTAGTTTTTCATTTGTGTATATAAATTCACTAGTTTTAATATCTATTATTTTTGTAACACTATTAATAACAAAAATTTTAAAATTCTCTAGAGAGTTATCTAATACTTATATTATATCAATTTTTTACGGTAATATTGGCTATTTAGGTTTTCCTATACTACACTCTTTAATGCCAGGTTATGAGGGTGTGGTAAGTATTCATATTGCTATATATACTTTTTTACTATTTACTCTTGGTATTGCAATTTTAGAGATATCTATGAATAGAAAATTAAACTTCTCTATTCTGATAGAGGCACTTAAAAACCCACTTATTCTGTCGGTTTTACTATCTACTGCTATTTTAGCTACTGGTAGTAAACTACCTCACATTATTACTAGTAGTATTAATCTATTAGCTGGTGGTGCAACACCTATTATCTTAATATCTTTAGGTATATTTTTAGCTAGAAATCTCCCTAAAATAGATTATACTCATACTATAGCATTAGTTGTAATTAAGTTAATTATTATGCCTTTACTATTTTATAGCTTATATTTAGCACTAGAGAAACCTAATATATTAGGAGTATCAGTTTTAGAAGCTGGTATGCCAATTGCTATAACTCCTTATATATTGGCTCAAATTTACCCACTAAAAGGTGAGCTAATAGCAGTGAGCATTGTAGCTAGCTGCATGTTTGCACTCTTAACACTGCCGACTTTAATGGTATTAATTGGTGCTGCTTGAGTAGTTTAAGGTAGCTAAAATTAAACCTTTAAACTCTTCCAAACACCTTTTTGAAACCTTAAGTAAAAAAGAGCTGCTTTTACCAAAGTATCTAAAGCTATAGCAACAAACACACCTACTAGTGAGTTGAAAATATATACAGAGATTAGAGTTCCTAATATCCTTATGCCCCACATACTGGCCATATTTATTGTAAAGGTTGCTTTTGTATCTCCTGCACCCTTTAGAGAGAGGCTATATACAAACTCCATTGCCAAAGGTATTTGCGATAAACCTACTACTATTATATATAGCTTTGCCAACTCTTTTACCTCTAAATCTTGGGTAAATAGCGATAGCAGTTCATCTGCAAAAATTATAATAGCTATTGTAATGGTAAACATTATAAGGCTTGAGTATTTAGATGCCACCTTTACAACCTTTTGTGCCATAGAGATATCTTTTTTGCCTATCTCTTGCCCAATCAAAATAGAAGCTGCTATTGCAAATCCAAGCCCTGGCATAAATGAAAGCCCCTCTATCTTTTGCCCAATCTGAAAAGCAGTATAGCTAGCAGTCCCAAGAGTAAGCACAATCCCACCAAAGATCAAGCTTGTCAGATTCCAAGAGAGTCTATCTAGCATTGCAGGAACTCCAACCTTTAAAACCCTTTTTATTAAGCTTTTTGAGTATATAAACTTTAATCTAAACTCTTGATACCTACTATATATTAAGTATATAAATGCACAAAGTTCTACACCTTTAACCATAACTGTCGAAAGTGCAGCTCCCTCTACACCCATTTTTGTAAAACCAAAGTGTCCAAATATAAATATATAGTTAAAAATTGCATTTGCAACTGCTGCTCCAATATCTAGATATAGAGGTGTTTTGGTATCTCCTACTGATGTTATAGTATTATGAAATACTGTATTTAGAGCTAAAAATGGTATAGAAAATAGTAATATATTCAGATAAGCCATACCTGTAGTACTAACATCACTGCTTGCCTTAAAAATTGTAAAAATATATGGGCTAAAGATAAAAAATATAGCCATAACTACAAATGAAAAAATCATAGAAAACCAAAACATACTAGATACCAAAACAGAGGCTCTCTTATAACTTTTAGAACCAACAAACCGTGTTAATAATGCACCTTGCCCCATATATATAAATTGTGCAATCGAGTAGACCAACCCAAATATCTGCCCAGCCATGCCAACAGCAGCCAAAGTAGAACTACCCAAAGGTGCTACCATCAAAAAATCCGTATAGGTAACTGTAATATTTAAAATTAACGAGCCAATTATTGGCACACCGGTGCTTAAAAGCTTTTTACTAGCAGACATACTCTCTCCTTTAAGAAATAGACTTCTTGAATAACTAAATAGATCCATATAGAGCTACTCAAGAAGTCTATTAAAAGCTCTATATTAAAAATTTAAATCTATATTGATTACAATATTTTTAAATTAGAGTTAACAAAATACTTAAACTCATATTATGCAATAGATTTTGCTAAAGTAGTGCTTAGGTTTAGATTGTTTCCAAAAAATATTCTAAGCTCAATGACAAATAACAGTTTCTCATACAGAGTGCAAGCACAATATAATTACTATTGTAAATCTGGGTTTAAAAGTAAAACAGACGACTTAAAACTCTACGAAGTTATATTTGTATTAATTAAAGAGATACAAAGAGAACTTATTTGTGTAGTTGATATTAAAATTATTCATTTATGATCTCCTTGTTTGTAGTTGCAAAATTGTAGCAATAGTTACCTTTTATTAAGATTATTTTTATGCTACAATATATAAAGGATTTTTATGAAAAAAATATTAATAATAACTATAACACTTTCGATTCTAGTAATAGATGGATGCTCTAATAGACAAAACTCAATATCTCCAGGTGGAGTTATTGGCGGAGCACTAGGTGCAACAACAGGAGCTGCTGTAGGTGGTATGTTTGGCTTAATGATAGCAGGTTCAAGGAGTAAAAACACTGATATTCTAGTAGCAGCTGGTGCAATACTAGGTGCTTTATCTGTAGGTTCAAGTGGTTATAACCTTGGTAAATTAATCACAAAGTAGATATTGCCGCACTAAGTAAATAAGCAAAGTTTTTCTTAAATTAAGAGAGTAAGAGTTCCTACTCTCTTAATCTACAGTTATACAATCATCTGATTTTGCTTTATATATTTGATGCATATTTAATACTTTACCACTCTTATCTATTGTAAACTTATAACCAAACTTTCCACACTCTCCGCGATTTAATAAACTATTTTCATACTCTAATAAGATATCAAATCCATCTTCTATTTTTTTATATCTAATTTTGCTCTTATCAAATTTTATATAGTGTAACCAAATTATTAATCTTATTTCAGCAGGTGTGTCTATGGGTTTTATACTATTTACAATATCTTTTACCTCATTTAGTCGCCACATTTTACTATTTTTATCTATCATAAACGCATTTACAATATTACAACTACATCCACTCATAAGAGACATTGAATCTTTTCTTATATTTGAAATATCTCCAAAATCACCCTTTATAGAGTTAAATCTTCTTAATTGATTAGAGCTTATTTTAGGTTGTTCTCCAATTTGTAAAACTTTTATATATATGTTTGAATTAAAAGATTTATCCATATTAGAGCCACTTTTAATATATTTTTGGTATCTTCGTAGCTCTATATAAGCTATATTAGAATTGAGTCTATAGTCTGTTGATTTGTAGCTTGCTATAGGTTTTAACTCTTTCCAAATATTAGCACTACTAAGAGATACTGTTAAAAGGATTATAGTTATAAATTTCACTTAATTACCTCTTTTTTATTAATAATTGAACCCTCTGATTAACCTTGACATTCACAACATCAATAGTATTTCTCATAGGCTAGGCACTCTTTTGTAATCCTAGCTATAAGAGTAACAACGCATAGGCGAAAGCTACTGATGCCCAAAGGGTGAGATTTGCAAGGCTTTTGATTTAAACTCTTTAAAAGTAGCTCTTTATTTATCTTATGCCCTTACAATATCGTTTAAAGACTCTAAAAACTCCTCTTTTAACACCTCTCCTACATGTGTTGTCTCTCTTTTTAACTCAAACATTATATCTCCTTTTGATTTCTTCTCGTTCCAAAGCTCCAGCTTTGGAATGCATACCCAAAGTTTCAACCTAAAAAAAACTTCTCTACCTCAATTAACCCACTAATACCAAGATAATCCCTTGCGCTGCTATATCTCCAATGCTCAGCCCTATCTACAAATCCTCTTTTTACACGATTTGATGGATATACTCTATCTTTTGTAACATCATTTTTTCATTTTGTATCAACTTTGGTTGAATACCCTCTTGCCATATTTGATATTTGGTATGTTTTTTATGTTTCTTTTTATAAAAGGCAAACTGCTCTAAAAGAGTTGTGATATTTTTGGACTTTAAAAGCCCTATTAACTCTTTGGCTGTATAGCTTTTAAACTTTTGCATTGTTTTTGCAATATCATTACTACTTGCTACTAAATGTATATGATTTTCTAATATTACATAAGCATAAATTTTTAAGTTATCCTCTTTTTGTAGATATTTTATAGAATCTATTACTATCTGGACACTATCTTTATTTGTAAATATTGGTATCCAATGTAGTATGGTAAGAGTTACAAAATAAGGATGTGTTGGTTCATGTATTTTATATCGTGTTCTACCCATATTGGGAT
>CAMZLH010000067.1 GCA_947311565.1 uncultured Nitratifractor sp. | reverse complement strand
TAAATAGTGCTAAACCTTGTGTTAAAAGCTCAAATGCTGTTACCATCTCTCCTGAGATTAGTTTCATCATCTCTGGTTGTCCTTGGTCTGCTAATAGATGGTGAGACCATACCATCCAAGATACTAAAAGCTCTAGCATCAATGCAGCTCTTGCTACATTCTCCATAAATAGCTTTTGACCAGTAATCAAAGTTGCCAAAAGATACCAGCTACCTGCAACATAGATAAGCACAAGCCCATCTGCAACCAAATCAAGCCCCCACCAGAAGTAGTTTTTATAAAGAAGTGCATCGATTGCACCAACATCTAGTGGATTGCCAGTTGCATCAAAGATTAGATATACCAAAACAAGCACACCAGCACCCAAAATAACAATAGCATCTAAGAAAGTATCTACTGTTCCTCTAAAGATTGCAACAACAGGAAGTGCAAGTGCAGGCTCTTTAGAGTATGGTGGTTTACCTGTAAGTTTGTGCCATAAGTTTAGCATACCATCAATACCAAAACCACTAATTAAAAGCTCTTTTGTAGTCTTATTTTTATGCACACCAACTCTTTGGAAGATTGTTGCATATATGTTATAGATAAAGCCTAAAGTTCCAACCATAATTAGTGCAACTCCGACAATAAATACAATACCACCAATAACACTAAACTGCTTTGTATCAGCTGGTAGTGGCCAATATAGTGTATAAAGTGGTGCATATTGGGTAAAGAAAGCAGAGAGCCAAGCAAGTGCTGTTCCAATTGTAATCATTAGCCATACAAAGTTTGCCAATTTAATACTATATAGTGGCTTTTTAGTCAAAAATGGCACTAAAAACATAAATGCAGCAAAAACAAGCTGATATGTAGAGCCAAAGATACCAACAATTGGGTGAACTGTCATAATTGAGAAGTAGTGCTCTGGATGAGAAAACATCTCTGGCAGTGGGTTTGAAGGTCCTGTTGATACCATTCTCATAATCATACCCTCAATTGCTACAAGCCCAAAGAATAGAAAGCTCATTACAACAGCTCTAAGTGTAACTTTTTGCAGGGCATTTAAACTATCTGCATCAAAGTCTGTTCCATGAATTAAGTTTTTCATTATACTCATTACTTACCTCCCTTTTTATCACAACCAACAACTTCAAACCAATTTTTAACTTCCATTAAATCTTTTTTCCCATCTTCACTGTATTGAGCTGGCCCAGAGTACTCTGTTGAGGTTAAATTAAATACACCATTGTGTCTAAATGTCCAAAGTAGATCGTTAGGATCTAAAATACCATTAACATCTGTCCCTGGGTTTACTTGCATCTGAGTTACCAAAGAGCCATCTTGTCTAAATAGCCCAAACCCATAAACCAAATCGCGGCTTCTTACATCAAAAAGCACCTTTTTCCCACACTCAACTGTAACTTTTTTTGGAAGATTAATCCACTTGTGGTCTTTAATTTCAAACTTAACCACTTTATCTGGCTTAATATCGTGCCTTTTAATATCTTCTGATACCCATGGTATCGTATTGTATGTAAATATGTGGTGTCCAACACCCATAACTACCAAAAAGCCTATGTAAGTGTAAAATGGAATCCTTACAATAGACTTAGCCTTCTCTTTTCGAGTCAAGTTGTAGCCAAACCAAACTATAATTGATATAATCATCAACGCATAGATTGTATAAGCCACATTATGAAACGCCAATAACTCAGCCGAGTTAGAAAAAGTCATAATCTGCTCCTCATATAATAAATTACGACTTTTATAATATATCATTATATTAGATATATTATTGATCTTAATCAATATTTTTTTAAAAAAATGTATAATAAATAGGCATAAGAGTTTTAATATTTAAATAGTTGTATAATTTTGGGCTATTTAAAACTTAAAGGAGAGTAGTTGAATCTATTTAAAAAATCATATTTAACAAATTATATTGCTATTACTTTGGTGATTTTATCTTTTTATGCACCATTAGAGTATAAAGAGTATCTATACTATAGTGGGCTTTTTGCAATATCTGGTGCTATAACAAATCAATTAGCTATATATATGCTGTTTAATAGGGTACCACTTCTATATGGTTCTGGTGTTATAGAGTTAAATTTTGAAAAGTTTAAGGTTTCTATAAAAAATATGGTAATGGAGCAATTTTTCTCTAAAGAGAGATTAGATAATTTTTTAAAAAATGAGGAGAGTAAAATAGATCTTAAGCCAATTATTGAAGAGACAGACTTTAATATAGCTTTTGATGCACTTAAAGAGAGTATAATGGAGTCAAAATTTGGGCAACTTATAAATATGTTTGGTGGAGAAAGCTCTTTAGAGTTACTAAGAGTAACATTTAATGAAAAGATAAAAAGTTCCATTTTATCGATAGTAACTAGTAGTACTTTTCAAAAGCAACTACAACACCATTTATTTAGCTCTAATCTAAGCGAAGATTTAATAGAAAAGATAGATAATATGGTGGAGACTAGATTATCTGAGCTAGGTCCACAAAGTGTTAAAGAGTTAATTAATCGACTTATTAAAGAGCACTTAGAGTGGCTAGTTGTGTGGGGTGGATTTTTTGGTGGTGTGATAGGTTTTATCTCTATAGTTTTGGCTAGAGTTTAATTTTAGAAGAGATTTTCTTGTTATATATCCATATTATGGGCTTATATTGTATATAAATAAGCATAATTATAGCAAAATAGTGGTATTATATATTTAATATATTTGAAGGGAGCAGTGTGAGATTAATAATATTTATGATTTTGAGTGTAGGCTACTTACTATTAAGTGGTTGTGCTAGAGATAATGCTGTTGCAATGAACTACTATAAGCCAAACCATAGTGAGAAGGTTATTAGTAGCTCAGTTGTGATAACTAAAAAGATGATAAATGATATTAAAAAAAGACGAACAAAGTATACAAAGAAAAAAAGATAGTATAATTATAGAGATAAATAATCCAGATTTCCGGATTTATGGTTAATATTAGCCTTTGTATTAAAGAGGCTAAAGTAGCCTTTGTTATAGGGGAACTACTCTGATATCTCCATCTAGTTTCTGTTTTAAAATACCCTCTATTGCAAATAGTGTCCCTGTGCTTGCGCTAGCACAGCCATTGCAAGCACCTAGGTATCTTATATAGATGTCTGTATTTTCTCCATTAGTTTTTATATCTAATATCTCCATATCCCCACCATCCATTATTAACATATGACGAATATGTTTGTCAATTACTGCCTCTATAGCTATACGCTTCTCTTTTGTTTCCATCTGCTTAAATGGCTTATCAGAGAGTGTAGTATTACCCTTCTTCTCTTGCTCTATTTCGTTTAGTGTCTCTTTTAGTAGATCATCGAGGTAGTAGTTAGATCGTTTTTCACCAGCACCTTCATATTGACAACTTTTATCATATGCGCCAGCTCTAGTATATTTTATTAACTCTTTGAGGGTTGTTATATTAAATCTTTTAATGCTATCTTTAATAAAATTTTTTGTTGTACCTGTAGATATATCTACTATCTCATCGTTATCTACCTCTTTTAGGTAACTATTTGCACATTTATATAGAGCATCTATAGTAATATTTGTTAAAAACTTTAAACTATCTGGTAGGGCAGAGTTGTTTGGATTTTCTCTTAAAAAATACTCTATGCCTTTCTCTTTTAGGTTTAAAATCTCTTGAGGTGTTTTGTTCTTAGTGACTAATCCAGCAATTGAAGCAACTGCTACTAACTCACTCTCTCCATAAGGGATAATTTTACAATCTACTACGCGATCTTCATTATTTACTGCCCAGTAGATATTTAGTTTTAGTCCACCTTGACATGAGCCATAGCTAAATGTATGTAGTTTGGCATCTAACTTTTTAGCCTCTTCTTCGTTAATTGTTCCAATGTTTTGTGGTCTATTAACTAAAGAGTCTATTTTAAAGTTGTCTCTAACTTGTGGTATTACTGATATTTTACTCATTTAATCTCCTTACAGATATCCCCATACTCTCTTATCTCTTCTACTGCTTGTGTTACAGCTTTAATTGTCTCTTCAATATCTTCTCTCGTTGTATTAATACTTAAGCTAAATCCAATAATAGAGTGTTTTAAAGAGCTATCTAGAGATGCTATATCTATTAAAGAGACTCTTTCGAAGTTTTTATTATTAAATATTGCAAAAGAGTATGCTGATATATCTTTTTTAGCTAATTTATCTAGTAGCATAGAGGCATGAATACCCTCAAATGCAAATATAGATACTGTTGGTACTCTAATAGCCCATGGTGCTAATGAGTAAGAGCCATCTATTTTTAGAAGAGCCTCTTCTAACTCATCTCTTAGCTCTCTTATATCTTCTATTTCAAAATCTAGTGCATCTGTTGCCTCTTCGAGTGCTTTTCCAAACCCAATAACTTTTGCCACATCTTTAATTGAAGCACGAAGTCCTGCTTGTTCGGTATCGCTTCCGAAAACTGTTGGCATTATCTCTATTGCATCACTTGCAATATAAAGAGCTGCTATATCTTTTGGACCCTCTATATTATCGGAGCAAAAACTTAAAAAAGAGACTTTGTCTCTTTGTATATCTAAAGGAATTCTACCAATAGCATCTTTTGCATTTATATATAGAGGTACTTCTAAAAGAGCACAAGTTTGGCAGATCTCTTCAATTGGCTGAATTACACCACTCTCTTCATCTACAAGAGCTAAGCTTACAAGAGCAGTTTTATTCGTAAGGTACTCTTTTAATAGAGATACATCTATAGTTCCATCAGCAGTGATTGGAATAGTGTGTACTCTGCACCCCTGAGACTCTAAAAATTTTGCAACTTTTAGTTCATCTTCAGATGCTCTATGAGATATAATTATACTATTTTTTCTTCCTGTTAATATATATTTTAAATATATAGATAGAAATATTGCAGATGTACTCTCATTTGCACTAGAGTTCAAAATTATAGTATCTTCATCTTTAGCATTTACACTTCTGTATATTTTATCAATTGCATCCTTGTACGCTTTTAGAGCTTTTTGATTCTCTTTAGATGTTATGTTAAAATCTATACCCTTATACAAAAAAGGCTCCATTGCCTCTTGTACACTATTTGATGTATTAGTTATTATATTGCTATTTAAATAGATAGCCATGTTGCTCCTTTGGGAGAAAATATCGATTGAGATTACAATTAAAAAGCTTTATAAAAACTTAAATCATAAAAGTTTCTAATTTTAATGTAAAAAGTAAGCATATAAAAAATAAAATAAAATAAATTTATTTTTTTTAGAAAAGTATAATATTTTTTTGATACTATTATGAAAAAAGATTTAGGAATATAATATGAAAATAACATTAAGACAAATAGAGATTTTTTTACAAGTAGTAGAGTTACAAAATTTAACAAGAGTTGCAGATGGCTTAAGTTTAAGTCAATCAGCAGTATCTATGTCTATAAAAGAGTTAGAGTCAATAATTGGTAAACAGTTGTTTGATAGAATGAATAAAAAATTAATTTTAAATGAGATAGGCAGAAGCTTTCATAGTGCAGTTTTACCAATATATAAAAAGTTAGATGATATAGAGAGTGAGTTTAAAAATAGTGAAGATAAAGGTAATGTAAGAGTAGGGGCTAGTACTACAATTATAGATTATCTTATTCCTACAATAGTTTGTGACTACATGGGAAGGTATCCAAATGTCAAAATTGAGCTAAAAGAGGGTAATACAAAAGATATCTTAACTCTAATTAAAGAGGGTAAGATAGATATGGGCTTCATAGAGGGAAGTGTAGAAGATAGTGAGATAATAAAAGAGGCAATTGGAGAGGATGAATTAGTTGTAGTATCATCTAGCGAAGAGTTTAAAGATAAAGAGTATAAATTAAAAGAGTTAGCCGATTATAAGTGGGTATTAAGAGAGAAAGGTAGTGGTACAAGAGAGGTTTTCTTAAACTATATTAAGCCATCTATATCTAAATTAAATATCTTTTTAGAGCTAGGGCATACAGAGTCTATTAAGAGCTTAGTATTAAGTAAAAAACCAATTACTTGTTTATCTATTTTAGCAGTTAATAATGAGATTGAGCAAGGTAGTATGTTTAGGGTTAATATTAAAGATTTCCACTGTACTAGAACTCTTTATGCTGTATATCATAAAGATAAATATAAGAGTGAACTATTTAATAAACTTTATGAGTTCTCTAAAGATAAAATAAAAGAGGCTATGGAGCTAAAGGGCTGTGTTAGTTGCTCTTAAGCCCCATCAAACTCCCCTAAATTATCAAGTAGCAGATTATGGATTTTACCATTGCTTGCTACTAAAATTTGATTCTCTAGAGCGTAATCTGCACCTCTAATACCACTGATTTTTCCACCAGCTTCTGTAACTATTAAGATACCTGCTGCTACATCCCATGGCTGTAGATTTACTTCGTAAAAACCATTTACTTTTCCTTCTGCTAGATAACAAAGATCTATTGCCGCTGCACCTAAGCGTCTTATATCTCTAATTTTAGGTAGTAATTTTGTAATTGTGTCAATTACAAAATGGTACTCTTTACCCATTTCATGTTTAACATATGGGAAACCAGTTGCAATTATAGAGTTCTGAAGTTTATTTTCATTTGTTACATAGATTCGCTCTCCATTTAAAAAGCTTCCTGAATTTTCTTGTGCAGTATATAGCTCGTTTAAGATAGGGTTATACACTATTGCCTCTATAGGTTTGCCACTATCCCAAATTCCAACACTTATTGCTAGGTGTGGAATTTTATGTACAAAGTTTGTAGTACCATCTATAGGGTCTATAAATATTGCTTTTTTTGGTAGGGAGGTACCACAAAAACTCTCTTCACCTACTATCTCAAAGTCGCTATAGAGTTTAGATATTTTAGATATTAAAAAAATCTCTACCTCTTTGTCATATTTTGTTACTAGCTCTGTTGCTGATTTTTTATCGATAGTTACTTGTTCTTTATATCCTACCTCTATAATTTTACCAGCTTCTTTGATAATCTTTATTAACTCTTTAAATCTATCCATTTATGCAACTTTTTACAAATCTTACACTAATTTTGTGTATAATTAACTTATGAAAAAGATAATAGATACTATATTAGTAAGTTTAGTAGTCTCTTTTGTTACATATTTTAGTATAACAACATTTAAGAGTGCTAAAGAGTTAGAGAGCTTAAATAGAGCTTACTACGAAGCCCAAACAGATATTGGAGATATTATAAAGAGACGCTTTGGTTCTATGATATCTAGCTTAACTTTTGGCAGAGTTAAAAGTGGTAGCTCTCCAAAGATAGATATAAATGCAATTAATGCTAAAAGAGTCCTTGCTCAAGAGAGCAATTATAAAAGTAGTATCTATTTAGCAGTTGTATCTGCTGTTGCTTTGGGGCTATTTTTTATATTAAATAGATATAGCTTTGCATTAATGAGCTCTTTAGTATCTTTAATTACTCTTTTTTTTGGTGTAGTTACACCGATACTTCTTATTGTTATACATAAAAATATCTCTTATTTGGGTGATATTGTCCTCTCTTTTGAGTCTAAGACAATTGTTGGTACTGTTTCTCATCTCTATAGTAGCGATAACTATCCTGTGGCATTAACAATTTTGCTATTTTCTGTAGTTGTTCCTTTACTAAAGAGCTTGAGTATGCTAGTAGTTTTACTATTTAAGAGGTTTCATATTGCAAATGTTGCACTAAAATTATTTAAACATTTAGGTAAATGGTCGATGTTAGATGTTTTTGTAGTATCGCTTCTGTTAGTCTTTTTAAGTGCAGGTAGTAGCGAAAATAGTTATTCTCAAATAGAGAGCGGAACATATATCTTTTTAATTTATGTTATATTTTCAATTGTGACTTCAATTGTAGTAAATGGGGTTTTAGAGAGAAAATAGATAGAGCACATAATTTGGCTCTATAAGTAAATATATTATCTTATAAAAGAGTGTGTGTTATTTGCACGAATATATGTTAGTGGTAAATCTATTTTCTCTTGTATATGTTCTTTAATCAATTCTGAAAACTGCTCTACATTTTCGCTTAAAGCATCAGAAACAAGCATATAGTTAACATTCATTAATTTATCTGTACCAAATGTATTTGAAAACTCAACTCTGTCTTCAAGTAAATCTGTTACAAATCTATTTAGAATATGGGTATTCATTAAAATTCCTTAAAAAAAATTACGGTTACTATTTTGTAACAGCAGAATTATAACATAAAAAAGTTAATTTGTTACATAATTTTTACATTTTTATGTTATTTATTTAGATATTTTTTTAAGTTAATCATTTTATGATGTACTTTAGGTAGATTTTTTCGACATAAAACCTAATAGCTATTAATATTAAATTAATAGCTAAAATATGTCTTATTTAGACATATTCTTTTTATCTCTAGCAATTTTCTTTCTTAAAGTAGGGTCTAGATGTCTCTTTCTAATTCTTATACTCTCTGGAGTTATTTCGATTAATTCATCATCTTCTATCCACTCCATAGCATTTTCTAGACTCATTAATCTTGGTGGTACAAGTTTAATAGCATCATCAGCTCCACTTGTTCTCATATTTGTTAGTTGCTTACCCTTAAGTGGGTTAACTTCTAAATCTCCTGGTCTTGCACTCTCTCCAATTACCATTCCGTTATATACTTTATCTTGGGGATTAATAAACATAATACCACGAGCTTGAAGGTTAAATATAGAGAAGGCTACTGCTTCACCATTATCCATAGAGACTAGAGCACCTTGCGTTCTGCTCTCTACTGTTCCGCTATATGGGCGATACTCTAAAAATGAGTGGTTCATAATACCTTCACCTTTTGTATCTGTTAAAAATTCACTTCTAAATCCAATAAGACCACGAGCAGGGATTTCAAACTCTAATCTAACAGTTCCATCTGGCATAGGTACAAGAGATGTCATATCGGCTTTTCTTTTACCAAGCTTCTCTATAGCTACACCTTGGAACTCTTCTGGAACATCAACAACTAAATGCTCAAATGGCTCCATTTTTACGCCATTTTCTTCTTTTACAACAACTTCTGGACGAGCAAGAAGGAACTCAAACCCCTCTCTTCTCATATTTTCAGCTAAGATACCAATCTGAAGTTCACCTCTACCACTAACTTTAAAACTAGCATCTCCAAGAGGCTCCATACGCATTGCTATGTTTGTCTCCATCTCTTTTTCTAAACGCTCTTTAATTTTATTTGAAGTTACATGTTTGCCCTCTGTTCCAGCTAATGGACCATCGTTTACAGACATAATTACAGATAGTGTAGGTTCCTCTATATGCATAGGGTCTAGTGCAACTGGGTTTACTTTGTCGCAAATTGAGTCTCCAACATCAATATCGCTAAATCCTGCAATTGCAACAATATCTCCAGCCTCTGCTTCGTCTATCTCTACTCTATCCAATCCTACAAAACCAATTAATTTACTAATTCTAGATACACTTTTAGATCCATCTGCTTTTACTAAAGCATACTCATCGCCTTTTTTCACTTTACCATTAAAAATTCTTGTAATTCCTATTTTTCCAACAAAGTTATCACTATCTAGAGTAAATACTTGCGCTTGTGTTGACTCATCAGGAGAACCTTGTGGATATGGTACTTTATCTATAATTGCTTCAAAAAGTGGAGTCATATCTTTGTTTTCATCGTCTATATCTAATTTAGCGTAACCATCTCTTGCTGCTGCATAAAGTACAGGGAACTCAAGTTGTTCATCATTTGCATCTAGGGCAACTAGAAGATCGAATACTTCATCCATTACTCTATCTGGCTCTGCACCATCTTTGTCAATTTTATTAATTACAACAATTGGTATAAGACCAAAAGCGATAGCTTTTTTAAGTACAAACTTAGTTTGTGGCATTACACCCTCTTGAGCATCTACAAGTAGAAGTACACTATCTACCATCTTTAAAACACGCTCAACCTCTCCACCAAAATCGGCGTGTCCTGGAGTATCTATAATATTAATCTTATGATCACCATAGCTAATAGCTGTATTTTTTGAAAGGATAGTGATACCTCTCTCTTTTTCGATATCATTACTATCCATAACTCTATCTTGCATCTCATGGTGAGCTGCAAATGTACCACTTTGTTCAAGTAGCTTATCTACCAAAGTTGTTTTACCATGGTCAACGTGTGCAATAACTGCGATATTCTTAATTTTTTGCATTAAAAGTCCTTATAAAAATTAACGCAATATTACCTAAAAAAGGCTAAAATTAAAGCCCATATATCTCTTTATAGCTCTTTAATGCATATCTATCTGTCATAGATGCAATATAATCTGCAATAACTCTATGTTTTGCTCTTGTTTGTAAAAGCTCTTTTTGAGAGAAGGGAAGTAGATTCTCCTCTTCCATATATGCTTTATATAAAGAGTTTACACACTTTTTACCAGAATACATATTTCTAACAATCTTTGGATGATAGTAGAGTGTTTTAAAGAGGTGTTTCATTAATCTTTTATGTTCAAGTGCCAACTCTTTAGAGTACCCTATATGTAGTTTTTTATCACTATTAAATTTTGAACATACTGGAAACTCTTTTTTATTTTTAAGTATAAAATCTTTAGAGTTATCTATTAAATCTTCTACCATAAGCCTAATTATTGCAGCAACAACTCTATGTCTGAACAGTTGTTCTTTTGGCTCTATGCCCTCCTTTTTGACAATATTGGTTGCTCTAATTATTAGTGGTTCATTTTTTAGTGTGTCGTAATCTATAAGATTATATTTTATGCCATCATCTATATCGTGGCTTGTATATGCAATTGAGTCTGCATAATCTACTATTATAGCTTCAAAAGATGGGTGGTAATCTAATGCAAAATTCTCTGTAATCTCTTTTGGAAAGAAGTTTTTTGTATATGGCAAAGAGTGTTTTAATACACCCTCTAGTGTAGCATATGTTAAATTTAAGCCATCATAATATTTATATCTTTTCTCTAGCTTTGTTAAGACTCTAAATGATTGAAAGTTGTGTTCAAACCCATTAATAAAGCCATCTTTTTTCAGTAGGTTATCTAGCTCATCTCCGCCTACATGTCCAAAAGGTGTATGCCCTAGATCATGGCTAAGTGCAATTACTTCACATAGTGCTTCGTTTAATCCTAACTCTTTCGCGATAGTTCTAGCAATTTGTGCAACCTCTAAAGAGTGAGTAAGACGTGTTCTAAAGTAGTCTCCTTCGTGGTTAATAAAGACTTGTGTTTTATACTCTAATCTTCTAAATGAACTACTATGAATTACTCTATCTCTATCCCTCACATAGGGGTCTCTAAAATCTTTTTCTATTGTATGAAATCTTACAAATGGCAACATTTTTAACCTTTTTGGCACTATTTATACTAAAAAATATAATAATATGATATAATATTAAAATATTATACTAAAAAAAGGACTTTTATGCAAGTTGCTTTAATGCATCATACACCGCTAGATGTGTGTGCACATGCAATAAGAACATGTTGGCAAAGCTTTGACAATAGCGATAGTGGTGGTGAAAAAGATAGAGCTTTAATAGATAGAGTAGGTAACAAATTTAAACATGCTTCTACACTAGAACACTTAGTATATACTTTTTATTTAAAAGGAGTTAGTAGGGCACTGCTTCAAGAACTTGCAAGACATAGAATTGCTAGTTTAAGTGTAAAGAGTACAAGATATACGCTTAAAGAGTTAAAAAATATTGAACCATTTGAAGAGGATAACTTTGATGGAGCATCTAAATATATTGTACTAACTGGTAATAGTGATGTGGATAGGGTATCTATAATTGCACTAAACAATCTACAATCAGTTTTGAAAAAAGGTATTAGTAATGATATTGCAAAGTATGCACTACCAGAGTGTTATAAAACAGAGTTAACTTGGACTATTAATGCTCGTTCACTACAAAACTTTTTAGCACTTAGAAGTAATAAAGCAGCATTATGGGAGATAAGAGATTTGTCACAGATGGTATACGGAATACTACCAAGTGAGCATAAATATCTATTTGAAGATTCAATGTATAAAGGTGAATAGATAATGAGAAGAGTAATGTTAATAACTATTTTTTTAGCAACATATATTTTTGGAGGTGTTAATAGCTCTATTATTAATAGCATAGAGACACCATATAGAAATTTAATTACTCAAATATACTCTCTTAATGGAAATAACTATATATGGGTAAATAATTCATCCAATTTGGCTAAGGCATCTAATGCTTTTAATAATGGATACTATAACTATAAAGAAAAACCTCTACATAGAAGAGAGATAACCCAACTACTATATGCACTTGATGCTGGTGGGTTAGATGAGTATAATAAAGCAAAATTAGATTTATTAGTTACAGATGCATATGTAAGGCTTCTAAAGTTTGTAAGAGTTGGAGATGTTAGATGGTCTTTAGTTAAAGATAAAATGAGAAGCATAAAAGCCTCTCACGATATTAGAGCGACTTGGGAGATGGGTATTAAAGCTATGCCAACTGCTAAAACAATCTTACAATATATTAGAGGTGGTAGAGTAAATGCTCTATTATCACAAAGTATTGGATTGAAAGATAGATATAAATCGTATATAGATATTTTGCAATATTATCGTAAAATTCCAGAGTTTAGAAAAGTTAAATTTGGTAGAACTATTAAGTATCGAGGGAGAGATAAGAGAATCTATCAGATAAAGCGTCGATTAACACTATTAGGTGACTTTCCAAGAAGTGGTAAGATGAATAGAAAGTATGGCAGAGATTTAGCATATGCAATTAGAAGATTTAAAAAAAGATTTAACCTAAGAGATGGTGATTATATAGATAATAAACTAATTGGCTATCTAAATTTACCTAAATCTTTCTACATAAAAAAAATATTAGTAAATCTAGATAAGACAAAACTATATCCACATAGATTTGAAAATAGATATGTAGAGGTTAATGTTCCAGAGTTTTATATGAGATTTTACGAGAATGGTGTAGAGAGTTTTTCTAGTAAAGCGATTGTTGGTAGAATAGATAGACCAACACCAATATTTAGTGATAAGATAGAGTATGTTGAGGTTAATCCTACCTGGACGGTACCAGACAACTTAGTTAAGAGAGATCTAATTCCATCTTTAAAGTTGCATCCAGATCTATTTGAGTTAGCTCATATTAAGGTCTATCAAGGTGGTAAAGAGGTTAAGCCTAATTTACAAAAACTATATAGCTATGAGCACTCTAGTCGTAGAGTTCCATATACATTTGTTCAGCAACCAGGTGCTGAAAATGCTTTAGGTCGAGTTAAATTTATGTTTCCAAATAAGTATGCAGTATATCTGCACGATACACCAGAGAGAGGACTCTTTAATCGTAAGTATAGATATAATAGTTCAGGTTGCATGAGAATTAATGATCCATATGGTTTTTATAGAGCTATTAGTAGCTATTTAAATACAAATGAAGATGTAGAGAGTATTGTTGCTAGTGAAAAAAGAAGAAGAATTACTCTTAAAAGAAAGCTGCCTGTACATATTGTCTACTTTACACTAGAGTTTGAAAATGGAGCTCCTAAGTTTATGTATGATGCATATATGTATGATCAGATGATTGAAGAGTCAACATCTGGTAATATAAAGAGAGATTTTTATGTACCTGAAGTTAGATTACAAGAGGTTAGGGGTTAAGGTAAAATGGGATTTAACCTATATTTAATCAAAAAGCTATTAAAATAAATTTTAAAGAAAGAGAGGGAAAAAAAGATGTTTCAAAGTATATCTACTTATCTTTGGCTACTAATAATCTATGTATTTGCAAGGTATGCGGTTGTAGATTTGGATATGCCATATTTTGATATGAATCATATTGTGTGGGCTCATAATGAGCTATTTTATGTATCTACTAAGGATATGTTTATAATTACGGGGATATTTTTACTGTTTATAGAGATATATAAAGCTGCGGCTCCTGGTCCATATAATTTAACAGAGATTATAGCTAGCTTTTTAGTTTCTGTTGCATATTTAACTATATTCTTAATATGGGATAAAGCTCACAATGTAACATTCTTTATATTGATGTTAATGTCATTTTTGGATGCAATTGGTGGCTTTATAGTAGCTATTAATATAGCTAAAAAAGATATATCTATAAGTTAGTAATATTTTCTATATAGAAGTATCCCCTTATTTTTGGGGGTATCTTTGATAGTCTATATTGCTCTTTATATTTTTTTGGTATAACCTGCTTTATATATGGTGCAATATATATATAATTATCTATTACTTCTATAGCCCATACTCTACCTGCAACTATAGTTTTACTACTGTGTAAAGATTGTAACTCATTATAACTAATTAGGTAACCTAACTCTTTTAAATATTTCGATGTAGCACTAGAGAGCGCATCTTTATTAAAAAGCTCTATAACTCTTAAATCTTTATATTTTTTTACTAATTTGTATTGACTATTTATAATTTTACTATCTTGACTTAAAATTTTAAAACTTCTAATAAAACCATCTTTGCCAGCTTTAAGCAGTCTATCTGATATTGGTCTGACTCTATTTCTCTCATAGATATCATTAAAGTTACTACTATCTATAAAGTATTTTATACTATTTTGCTCTAAAAACTCTATAAGTTCATCTTTTGTATTGTGTAGTAGAGGTCTAATTAGATTGAATTGCTCTTTACTCTCAATATCTTGCATACCAGAGAGTGTAGTAGTGCCTGCCCCTTTGCTTAGTTTCATCAAAAGCCACTCTAATTTGTCATTTAATTGATGAGCAGTAATTAAATTTTTATAACTACAACTATTAATAATATCCGCAAAGAAGTTATACCTAAACTCTCTAGCCTCCTGCTCAAAATTTTTATTAATTTTTGGAGCAGTAGTTGTAAATATTTTTTTAGAGTATCTATATGCCAACTCTTTTGCATATGATATCTCCTCTTTAGATTGCTCTCGTAAACCATAATCAACAATTGCAATATCAAATTTTATATCTAACTCTATCATAATAAAAAAGAGTGCAGTAGAGTCAACACCAGCTGAAAAAGCTAGTAGATTCTTACCATTTTTTAGGTGTTGAATTATATTTTTATCTATCATAACTTCTTTTGTGTAGTAGCAATAGGTGTTGTATCTACTATATCAGTTACTTTTGCTAAATAGTACTCTCCATGATTAGTTGGCATATCATTAGTATCGTTAATATATATCTCTCCATCTATCTCTGGTGCCCATAGGGTAGGGCGAGATGTTAAAATTAATTCATGCTCTTCACTCTCTCCATCAATTATAAGCTCTAAATCTTTACCTATAAGTTTTTGGTTTGATTTAACCATTAACTCTTTTGCAATCTGACCTAAATATTCAGCTCTGCTTGCTATTGTCTCTTTATCTATTTGCTCTAGATTATATGCATAGGTTGTCTCTTCGTTGGAGTACTCAAATACAGTAACTCTATCGAAACTAAACTCTTTAATAAAGTTTGCAACTTCAATAAAGTCATCTTCACTCTCTCCTGGATGTCCTGCAATTATGGCTGTTCTAATAAATGAGTTTGGTTTTGACTTCATATACTCTAAAAGTTCTGTGGTTCTAGCTTTGTTTGCGCCTCTTTTCATTACTTTTAGCATGTTGTTACTTATATGTTGTATTGGCATGTCAAAGTAACTTTTAAATATATTGGAATCAGCAATTGCGTCTATTAACTCAAAAGTTGTAGTAGATGGGTATAGATATAGTACTCTAGCACTTTTAATTCCAGGTATTAACTCTACTTGTTTAATTAGATCTATTAGTGCATCTTTATTACCAAAATCTCTTCCATAGCTAGATGTATCTTGTGAGATAAAACTAAAATCTTTAAAGCCTTGCTCTATTAATGATATTACCTCTTGAACAACAGACTCTATAGCTCTAGAGTTTAATCTACCTTTAAAGCTAGGAATTGCACAAAAAGAGCAGTTTTGATTGCACCCCTCGCTAAGCTTAATGTATGCATGGTATTTAGAGCCTGTAATTACCCTTTTAGAGTTTTCGTTTGCTAAGTAAACTTCTGGAGTAAAGCTAGTTTCTCTATTTGCTATAAGTTGATCAATTTTATCATAATCTCCAACTCCAGTAAATATATCTACTTCAGGAAGAGATTTAATAAGCTCATCTTTGTATCTTTCGCTTAAGCAACCACTAACTACTAATAAAGAGTCCACTTTTCTATTAGCTGAAGCCTCTAAAATTGTATTTATAGACTCCTCTTTTGCCGCTTCTATAAAGCCGCAAGTATTAACAATTGTTACATCTGCTTCTTCTTGATTATTTGTTAATTTGTAGCTATATAGTTTACCAAGCATTACTTCGCTATCTACTAAGTTTTTATTACATCCTAAAGATATTAAGTGTAGTTTTTTTGACATTACTATAGTTACCTTTTTAAATGTATTATACCAAAAATGGTTAGGAGTTCACTTTGTATCTATTTATTAGTTTTGTAAAAAGCCTACTAAACTTTTAGAAGAGCTCTAATTTATCTACAAGCCCAAGGACTTGTTTTACATAATTTATCTAACTCATTTTGTGCTTTTTGATGACTTCTTTTAGATGCTTCTATCCAATAGTTGAATGCTTTTATCTTATTTTTTAAAACACCTTTTCCATTAGCATAAAACCAACCCATATTATATAAAGATTCTACATCTCCTTGAATAGCTGCCTTTTTATACCAGTAGATTGCTTTTTTAATATTTTTTGGCTTTTTGTTATAGTAGATTGCTGCTAGGTTATATTGTGCATCTATATTTCCTCTATTAGCAGATCTTTTATAGTAGGTTATTGAGTTATTTATATCTCTTTTAACACCAATTCCTTTTTCATATATTACACCTAGATTATAATCAGCGCTACTATTGCCTTTTTTTGATGCTTCTTTAAAGAGAGTAGTGGCTTTAGTATAGTTTTTGTCTACTCCTAAACCTTTAAGATAAAAAGTAGCAAGAGTAAATTTTGCTTCTGAACTCTTTTTAGAGCATTTTTGTAACCAATATTTTGCTTTTTTATAAGACTTTTTGACTCCATCACCATTTATATATAGTTTAGCTAAATCTAGTTGAGCTTTTAGTTCTCCTTGGTTTGCTAGTTTTTTTAGTTTTTTATATACTTTAGCATAGTTACCTTGATCATAAAGATTTGCAATTTCACTATATGAGGTACTTGAGAAAAGTAGAGTTCCAATAGCGAGTATAATAGCTATATATCTCATGGCTTCTCCTTTAAATATTCTAATATATTTAAATTATAGCTAGAGATATATTAAGCAAGAGTTAAATTAGCTACTTTTTTGACATATTTTTATTTATATACCAAGATTTGGAATTGAATTTTTATTAAAACTATATAGAAGTTCAATCTCATTATCCCATATTGTCTCATCAATAGTCTCTAAAATTAATGGAATATTATCCATTCTTGGATCATTCATTATAAGATTAAATGCCTCTAATCCTATCTCTCCTTTTCCTAAGCTATGATGTCTATCTACTCTACTTCCAAGTGGTGGCTTAGAGTCGTTAATGTGCATACCTTTAAGATATTTAAACCCAACTTTATCTTGGAACTCACTCATTGTAGCTTCATATGCATCTTTATCTCTTAGGTCATAACCTGCAGTAAATGTGTGACATGTGTCTAAACATACTCCTACACGGCTCTTATCTATAGATTTTTCTATTAAATAGCCTAAATGATCAAACTTATAGCCTAGATTACTGCCTTGTCCTGCTGTATTTTCTATTACTAAAACAACATCACTTCCTTTTGTTGCTTCTATAGCGATATTCATAGACTCTGCAATTACATCTAAACATGCATACTCTGCATCTTTTAGTTTTTGTTCGTAGTTTGGATCTTTTTTGGGGATTTTTTGAAGATGACTACCTGGGTGAAAATTTAGAAGTTTTAAGCCTAGTTGCTCTGCTCTTTTAAGTTCATCTATAAATGCATCTCTTGATTTTTGTAGTTTCTCTTCTTCATGGTGCCCTAAGTTTATTAAGTAGCTATCGTGTGGTAGAATATGTTCTGGCTCTATTCCAGCTTCAGCTAAATTAATTTTAAACTCATCTATACTCTGCATTGTAAGTGGTTTTGCTACCCACTGTCTTTGGTTCTTTGTAAATAGTGCAAATGCTTTGGCACCAATTTTTTTAGCATTAATTGGGGCGTTTTGAACCCCACCACTTGCGCTTACATGCGCACCTACATATTTTTTCATTTTATATTTCCTTTACAATTGTGCTTGTAAAACTAAAGATTTTAATTCATATTTATAACTTTTATTTTTACACCTGTAATTGTATCATTAAATTCTATTTTTTTGCTATCTTTATAGTAGTAAATGCTCATTCCAGCTTTTACGATATTTTGTGTAAAGCTATCTTCACTATCACTTATACCTTCTGAATTAAATATTCTGTTACCATTAAATATATTCTCTATTAATGTCTCTGGGTAATTAGAGTTACCTAGTACCTTTTTATTAAACTCTTTTTTGCTTAAACATGCAAATTTTGTAACACAAACTTGAGATGGAGTAATTCTTAGTCTCATAACAGCTTGACCACTACCATAAATCTCTACTTTTGTTTCATTACTAGCACGAGATATAAACCCTTGATCTGCGTATCTCATTGATTGAGTTTTAAAAACGATCATAGTACTTTGACTGCTCTTGTACTCTGGCATAGCACCAACACATCCACTTATAGTTGCAATAAGAGATGCAAGAGCTATAATTTTTACCTTTTTTTTCATTTTTTTACCTTTTCTTGTTTATTTAAGCTTATTTTAAGATAAATTACCTTATAATTTCGCCACTTCAAAAGAAGTCATACAAATATTTTAAATGGCCCCTTCATCTAGCGGTTAGGATTCATGGTTTTCATCCATGCCACAGGAGTTCGAGTCTCCTAGGGGTCACCATTTAAAAACTTTCAAAATTCTATCTAAAATTTTAATCAAACATATTAAATTTGTACTAAAAGATATATTTTATTCTATTGAAAGGTGAAACTTTATACTTTTTTTAATCTATTTAGTTTTTCATAATACTATTTTTATTAAATATTATAGGAGATAAATATATGAAGTTATTTACTTTAGTTTCATTAATTGTGTTGGTAAGTGGTTGCTCTACGGATAGTTCGAAAATAGATATATCTGATATACCTAATAATGAGCACTTTACAGTTTGTGGTGAGATAGATGGAGAGAAACAGAGTTATCCAACAATTGGTGATTTAAAGAGTGATGGTGCAACTTTTGTAAGTTATGGACCATGTTATGAGTAATATAAAGTTTTATTAAACTTATTTAATGTAGTATATATAGTGTTACTGTTTCTATTTTAAGTGTTTGCTAAGAGTTTAAGAAGAACTTATAGGTAGATAAATTATTATTTATAAATATCGATATTGCAGTGCTGTTGATTGTTTGATGATGCATATTTAGATAATTCTGGTTTAATTATTTAAAGGTATAATTTCAGTAAAAATAGGTGCTAAATTGTTATTCAATTCATATGAGTTTATATTTCTATTCCTACCAATTAGCTTTTTTATATACTTTTATTTAAATAAAAGGCATTTAGTAAAAGCAAGTAAACTATTTTTAGTAGTTGCATCTCTCTTTTTTTATGGTTGGTGGAATGTAAAGTATCTGCCACTAATTCTAGTATCTATGCTCTTTAACTATACTGTTGGAAAGAGTCTTAGCTCAAAAAAGAGTAGTAGAGTCTCTAAAAAGGGTATGCTATTAATTGGTGTTGTACTAAACCTTGCTCTTCTAGGATACTTTAAGTATATGGACTTTTTTATAGAGAACTTTAATATACTCTTTTCAACAAAAGTCTCTCTTTTGCATCTAGCTTTGCCACTAGCAATTAGCTTCTTTACATTCCAGCAAATCGCCTATCTTGTAGATAGCTATAGGGGTGAGACTAAAGAGTATGATTTTTTAAATTACTCTCTTTTTGTTACCTTCTTTCCTCAGTTAATTGCAGGACCAATTGTGCACCACTCAGAGATGATGCCCCAATTTGCAAGGCTTAAAAATAAGGTTAAAAACTACTATAATATAGCATTGGGGTTGTTTATATTTGCTATGGGGCTTTTTAAAAAGGTTGCAATTGCAGATACATTTGCTCAGTGGGCAACACAAGGATTTGATGTAGCTAAAGAGTTAAATATGTTAGAGGGGTGGGTAACATCGCTTAGCTACACAATGCAGCTCTATTTTGATTTTAGTGGATATACAGATATGGCAATAGGTGCTGCACTTTTGTTTAATATAAAATTGCCTTCAAACTTTCTATCTCCATATAAGGCTACATCTATTCAAGATTTCTGGAGAAGATGGCATATAACTTTGAGTAGATTTTTAAAAGATTATATCTATATTCCTCTTGGTGGAAATAGAAAAGGAGAGATTAGAACATACACAAACTTGTTTACTACATTTTTACTTGGTGGTATTTGGCATGGTGCAGGATGGACATTTGTTCTTTGGGGTGCAATGCATGGAGTTGCTCTAATAATTCACAGAGCTTGGCAAAAGCTAAAGATTAAGATGCCTATTATTTTGGCTTGGTTTATTACATTTAACTTTATAAATATTGCATGGGTATTCTTTAGGGCAAATAGTTTTGCAGATGCTAAAAAGGTGTTAAAGGCTATGTTTAGTGGAGATTTAATATTGCCAAAATCGCTTAGCAATATCTCATTTTTAAATGGAGCTAACTTTGGTAATTGGTCTAAAATATTTGTAGGCGAGGGGTACTTGTGGGTGTGGCTATTTGCATCAATTGTAGTAGTTCTCTTTTTCCCAAACTCTATGGAGCATAAAGAGAAGTTTAAGACAAATATATTCTATTTGCTATTTACTTTAATTCTCTCTTTAACAATATTTATGCTCTATAAAAAATCTGAGTTTTTATACTTTAACTTTTAGAGGTGGTGCAGATGAGTCCAAAAAGATATTTAAAGTCTCTATTCTCAATATTGGCACTGCTTCTAATATTGGCAATTGGGTATGTAAGCTACTTTAATAAGCACTATCCAATACCAATAACAAATAGAATCTCTTTTGATGCAAAGCTAAAGTTTATTCGAGATTATATAGACCCAAATAGTGTAGATACAATAGTTGTAGGGTCATCTATTGGTATGAATAATGTTATTGGTTCTATTTTGGAGAAGAACTCGAATGTAGTAAGAAAGGTACTAAATCTATCTGTTTATGAGGCAACTACCTTAGAAGCAGAGCAAATTTTAGAGTTAAGCAGTGCATTTCCAAACCTTAAAAGAGTAGTATATTCTACCCAATACTCTGACTTTCCACACCCATATAGATATGAAAATTATGACCCACATACATTAAGAAAATATATTAGAGATGAGTTATCAATACTAGGCTATCTAAAGCTACTATTTAAAGCATGTAATAACTTGCCATTTTGCTATGAGAGGGCTCAAAAATGGGAGAATAAACACCAAGATCCAGATAAGTTTACATCTTTGATTTTTGATGATAGTGCAAGTGTGCAACTTAAAATATATAGAGGTAAAGAGGTAGGTAGTAGATGGTATGCCCCGCATCCTGGAATTATGCATGGAGAATCATTTGCAGCAGTTGAAAGGCTTGCGAAAAAATTTAAAAAGAGAGGTATTCATTTTTACCTAGCACACCAACCATACAGAGTTGAGCTTTATAAAAAGTACAAAAAAGTTAGAGATGCAATTGATTACTTTGATAAAAAGTGTATAAGTGCAATAGCAGATAATGGAGATTTAATTAAACTACAAAGAGTTCCATTAAAGAATAGTGATTTTGCAGATAGAACACATTTGAATGATAAGGGAAGTAGTATAATTACAAAAGAGATAGCTAAATTTATAGACAATAAGGAGAGTAAATGAAGTTTACAAGAACAAAAATAGAAGATGTTGTAATTATTGAGCCAAAGGTTCATGGAGATGAGAGAGGATACTTTGTAGAGACTTTTAGAGAAGATATGTTAGAGGATTTTTTAGGGTTTAAAGTAAATTTTTGTCAAGATAATGAGTCAAAAAGCTCAAAAGGTGTCATAAGAGGATTACACTATCAACTACATCCTGCTGCTCAAACCAAATTGGTACGTGTAATTAAAGGTAAGGTGTTAGATGTTGCTGTAGATATAAGAGAAGGTAGCCTAACATTTGGCGAGTATGTTGCAGTAGAGCTTAGTGAAGAGAATAAAAAACAACTCTTTGTTCCAAGAGGTTTTGCTCATGGATTTGTAGTACTAGAAGATGATACTATTTTTGCATATAAAGTTGATAACTACTACTCTCCAGAGAATGATAGAGGAGTAGCATTTGATGACCCAGAGATTGGCATAAGTTGGCAACTACCAATAGAGGAGTTAAAGCTATCAGATAAGGATAGAAAACAGCCAATGTTAAGAGATGCAGATATCTTTGATATTAAGGATAAACTATATGAGTAAAAATATTTTAATTACAGGAAGTAATGGGCAATTAGGTAGTGAAATTCAGTATCTAGTATCTAATAATGTTTACAATGAAGTAAATTTTTACTTTACAGATAAAGATGAGTTAGATATTACTAAAATAGATGATATCAGAGCTTTTGTAAGCAGTAAAGCTATTGACACAATTGTCAACTGTGCTGCCTACACTGCAGTTGACAATGCAGAGGATGATAAAGAGTTAGCTTACGCAATAAATAGAGATGCTACAAAAAATTTAGCAACTGTTGCAAAAGATAGTAGCATTAGTTTGATTCATGTATCTACTGACTATGTCTTTGATGGCACTAATCATACACCATTAAAAGAGAGTGATACTCCAAACCCACAGGGTGTCTATGCAGACTCTAAACTACAAGGAGAGAAAGAGCTTATAGATATAAACCCTAAAAACTCAATAATTATTAGAACATCTTGGGTATATAATAGCAATGGGGCAAACTTTGTAAATACTATGTTAAGAGTTGGGATAGAGAAAGATGAGTTAAATGTTGTATGTGATCAGATAGGTGCACCAACATATGCTAGAGATTTAGCAAGAGCTATATTGACAATAATTGAGAGCGGTATTGAGAAAAGTAGTGTAGAAGTTTATCACTATAGTAATGAAGGAAACTGTTCGTGGTATGACTTTGCGCAAGCTATATTTGAGTTATCAAATATAGCTTGCATAGTCAACCCAATTAATACAGAAGATTACCCAACAAAAGCAAAAAGACCAGCTTATAGTGTACTTAATAAAGATAAGATAAAAAAAGAGTTTAACTTAAATATACCATATTGGAGAGACTCATTAAGAGGTTGCATATCATTAATTGATATAAAAGATGTTAAAAAGTATAAAATAGGAGTTATTGGCTCTGGCTTTATTGCGAGTGGTTTGGTAAATCTTTTAGAGCAACATCCAGACTATATTTTACAAAAAGTATTGACAAGAAGCGATATTAGTAAAAGAGAAGATTTCGTAAGATCAGATGTTTTAACAAATAGCTTAGATGATTTAATAGATAGTTGTGACTTAATAGTGGAGTGTAGTGGAGATGCCATATATGCAACCGATACAATTGATAAAATCTTAAAAGCTGATATTCCAGTAGTTACAATGAATTCAGAGTTTCATGTAACAACTGGCTCTTACTTTGCAGATAAAGGATTAGTTACAGAAGCCGAGGGAGATCAGCCAGGGGTTGAAGCTATACTTCATGAAGAGGCTTTGTCTATGGGATTTGAACCAGTAGCATATGTAAATATAAAAGGTTTTTTAAATGAGAACCCAACAAGAGAAGATATGGAGTATTGGGGAGCAAAATCTAATCTTAGTTTAGAGATGGTAACATCATTTACAGATGGTACAAAAGTAGAGATAGAGCAAGTTTTGGTTGCAAATGGACTTGGTGCATCTATAGCAAAAGAGGGGCTTTTAAAAATAGAGAGTGATGATATGCTGCAAGGTGGTTTAGAGATAGCTAAATATGCTGATAAACTTGGTTGTCCAGTAAGTGATTATGTTCTATCTCCAAAACTTCCAGCAGGTGTATTTTTGATTGTAAAACACAAAGAGGAGCAACAAGATTCTCTAAAGTATTACAAATTAGGTGATGGTCCATACTATGTACTAGAGAGAACCTATCACCTATGTCATTTAGAGATTGTAAAGACTATTAAAAGAGTTCTAAGTGGTGGAGGAGTGCTCTTAAATAATGGATCTAAGCCTCAACTTAGTGTTGCAGCTATTGCCAAGCACGATATTAAAGTTGGAGATCGAGTCAAAAAAGGAATAGGAAGCTTTGACGTTAGAGGAGAGGCTGTATATATGAAAAATCATCTAAATCATGTGCCAATAGGTCTATTGTCTGATGCTACATTTATAAGAGATCTCAAAGAGGGTGAAATAGTTACTTTTAATGATGTATCGTTACCAGAGAGTATAGCACTAGATATATGGCACAAAATTGCAAACAGTAAATAAAATATGGTATAATTTAGCAAAATATTATAAAGGTAGAGTATGAAAGGCATTATTTTAGCAGGTGGTAGCGGTACAAGGCTATATCCGATAACTAAAGGGATTAGTAAACAGTTAGCCCCTATTTATGATAAACCTATGATTTACTATCCACTATCTATCTTAATGAAGAGTGGAATTAAAGAGATTTTAATTATCTCTACACCAACTGATCTGCCAAGATTTAAAGAGCTTTTAGGCGATGGTAAAGATTTAGGATTAGAGTTTAGCTATGTTGTTCAGCCAAGTCCTGATGGCTTAGCGCAAGCCTTTTTACTTGGTGAAGAGTTTATAGGCGATGATGATGTAGCACTTGTATTGGGTGATAATATCTTTTATGGTGAGGGTATAGATAACCTTTTAGCAACTTCAGTTGAAAATGCAAAAGATGAGTCTAAAGCTACTGTATTTGGATACTATGTAAAAGATCCTGAAAGATATGGAGTTGCAGAGTTTAATGATAGTGGAGATGTAATATCTATAGAAGAGAAACCAAAAGAGCCTAAGAGTAGTTATGCTGTTGTTGGATTATACTTCTACCCAAATGATGTTGTGCAAAAAGCAAAACTTGTAAAACCAAGTGATAGAGGTGAATTAGAGATTACTACGCTAAATCAGCTATACTTAGAAGAGGGGCGTTTAAAAGTCGAGTTAATGGGCAGAGGCTATGCATGGTTAGATACAGGAACTCATGAGAGTTTGTTAGAGGCATCTAACTTTATTCAAACAATAGAGAATCGCCAAGGCTTAAAAGTTGCATGTATAGAAGAGATTTCGTATGAGATGGGCTATATTAGCAAAGAGAAACTTCTAGAGCTGGCAGAACCACTTAAGAAGAATCAGTATGGTCAATATATGATTAAACGGGCAAATGAAGATATAATTTTAAAATAAAGGGTTAAGCAGTGGCAAAAAAGAGTATTTTAGTAACAGGGTGTGCAGGTTTTATTGGTTCTAACTTTGTTCCATATTTTTTAGATAAATATAAAGATTACAAGCTTGTGAACTTAGACCTTTTAACCTACGCAGGTAATTTAGATAACTTAAAAGAGGTAGAGGGCAATCCTAACTATAAATTTATAAAAGGTGATATCTGCAATAGAGAACTTGTAGAGTATATATTTGATGAGTTTAACATCAAGGGTGTTATTCACTTTGCAGCAGAGAGCCATGTAGATAACTCTATTAAAAATCCAGGAGTATTTGTTGAGACAAATGTAAATGGAACATTTACACTTCTTGATGTTGCATATAAAAAGTGGATGAGTAAACCTTTTGAGTATAAAGATGAGTATCAAGATTGCAGGTTTCATCATATCTCTACAGATGAGGTGTATGGAACTTTAAGTGATGACCCAGATGACCTATTTAGAGAAGAGACACCATATGCACCAAACTCTCCATACTCTGCAAGTAAAGCTAGTAGCGATATGATAGCAAGAAGCTATATAGAGACATATGGCTTAAATGGTGTAATTACAAATTGTTCAAATAATTATGGACCAAAACAGCATGATGAGAAGCTTATACCAACTATTATTAGAAAAGCTCTTGCTGGTGAGTCAATTCCAATATATGGAGATGGAAAGAATATTAGAGATTGGCTATATGTACTTGATCACTGTAAAGGAATTGATTTAGTCTACCATACAGGTAGAAAAGGGGAGGTTTACAATATTGGAGGAAGAAATGAGAGAACAAATCTTCAAATTGTAGATGCTATAACTTCTATTTTAGATAAAGAGGTTCCACCAAATAGTAAAATTGGAAAAGGTAGTTACAAAGAGTTAATAACATTTGTAGAAGATAGAGCAGGGCATGATAGACGCTATGCAATAGATGCTACAAAGATTGAGAATGAGCTTGGTTGGAAGGCTGATGAGAATTTTGATACAGGAATTGTAAAGACAATTAACTGGTATCTAAAGAAGTTTGGAGTGAAATAGTTGCTTGGGTTTCTTAAAGATATATTTAAAAATAGAGCTATACTTCTATCTTTAACAAAAAATGAGTTTAAACAGAGATACTTAGGTAACTTTTTAGGTGTTGCTTGGGCTTTTATACAGCCAACTGCTACAATTGCTATATTTTGGTTTGTATTTCAAGTTGGATTTAAATCTAAACCAGTTGGGGATTATCCATTTATTCTTTGGTTAATAGCAGGAATGCTTCCATGGTTCTTTTTTGCAGAGACACTATCTATTGCAACAAATAGTATATTAGCAAACAACTTTTTGGTAAAAAAAGTTGTCTTTAGAGTAAGTTTACTGCCTATTATATCTATACTTACAACACTTGTGGTACATCTATTTTTTATAGGTTTTATGTTTGGTATGTTTATCTATTATGGGTACTCTCCAGATATATATTGGATACAGACTATATACTACCTTTTTGCCTTAGTAGTGCTTCTTTTGGGGATATCTTGGATAACATCTTCTGTTGTAGTATTTTTTAGAGATATGGGTCAAATAATTGCTATGGTTATACAGTTTGGATTTTGGTTGACACCTATTTTTTGGGCTATAGGTATGATACCAAAGCAGTATCATTGGGTATTAAAGCTAAATCCAATCTATTATGTAATACAAGGTTATAGAGATAGTTTAATAGAGCATAAGTGGTTTTGGGAACACCCAAATATGACAATCTATTTTTGGATTGTAACTATAGCTATTTTTATAGTAGGTTCAGTAATCTTTAAACGCTTAAGACCACATTTCGCAGATGTTTTATAAATTTTGAATTGAGGTATAGTTTTGAAAGATAATATTATTTTATATAAATCTTTTAAATTTGCAATTAGAGTTGTAGAGCTATATCAATATTTAATAAGAGAGAAAAAAGAGAGTAGATATTGGATTGATTTACTTATAGAAACAGAGTATTTAGATAATGCAAAAGAGTATATAAAGAGCTTTAACAAGGAGTGTGAAGAGTTAAACAAACTTCTTATATCTATAATTAAAATAACAGAAGAGAGACAAAAAGATGAATTCAAAATTTGACAAATCTACCGAGTACTTATCAGAGAATAATTCTATAGTTGTAAAAAACCTTACAAAAGTATATCATCTATACAATGCACCACAAGATAGACTTAAAGAGGCGCTTAACCCTTTTAAGAAGAGTTATCATCATGATTTTTATGCTATGAGTGATGTAAGTTTCTCAATAAATAGGGGTGAGACAGTAGGTATTATTGGTAAAAATGGGGCTGGAAAGTCTACACTTTTAAAGATGATTACAGGTGTGCTAACACCAAGCAGTGGTGATATAAAAACTTATGGAAAGATATCATCACTACTAGAGCTTGGGGCTGGTTTTAACCCAGAGATGACAGGTTTAGAAAATATATATCTAAATGGAACTTTAATGGGGTATAGTCATGATGAGATGGAGCCAAAGATTAATGATATTTTAGAGTTTGCAGATATTGGAGAGTTTATTCATCAGCCTGTTAAGATGTATAGCTCTGGTATGTTTGCAAGACTTGCATTTTCTGTATCTATAAATGTTGATCCTGATATTTTAATAGTTGATGAAGCCTTAAGTGTAGGGGATATGGCATTTCAGATGAAGTGCTATAAGAAGTTTCAAGAGTTTCAAGAGAGAGGAAAAACAATACTTTTTGTTACTCATGCACTTGATACCGTAATTAGATACTGCAACCGAGGTATTGTGATAGATGGTGGAAAATTAATTTTTGATAGTAGTCCAAAAGAGGCAGTAGATATCTTTAAAAAGATATTAACAAATACATTCTATAATCAAATAGAGGATCAAAATAGTAATATAGACAGAGAAGAGATACCTAAAGGGAAGCTATTAAAAAGTTATTTTGATCAAAGTGAAGAGATTGATAGTTATGGAAATCTAAAAGCAGAGATAGTAGATTTTGGAATAATAGATAGTAAAGGTAATCCTGCTCCAATAATAAGCTTTAACAGTGAATTTACAATAGTTATGAAAGTTCACTTTAATCAAGATATAGTTGATCCTATTTTTGCATTTACTGTCAAAGACTCTAAAGGGTTAGAGATTACAGGAACAAACTCTCTTATGAAACATATAGTTTTAGGTAACTTTAAAAAAGATGAAATAAAGAGTATAACATTTAGGCAAAAAGCTAACTTTCAATTAGGTAAATATGCTTTATCTCTAGGTTGTGTAGCCATTAATGATACAGGTGTAGAAGTTTTTAACCGACTCTATGATGCTATTATTTTTGAAGTTATAGGCTCTGAACAGATGGTAGGCTTTTATGATTTATGCTCTAGTATAGAAGTTAATTAAAGATATATACTATTTCTCTTTTAATTAAGAGCACTATCTAAATATATATAATTTATTGAACACTACCTCTCGTTAAATAGACTCTAGACTTAGTTAAGGGTAGGAGCTTAATTCTATTTAATAAAATCTAATAGAGATAAAAAATATCTTCAAAATATATCTTTATGCAAGAAGTCTATGCAATTTTTTTTTTAAAATATTTATACTCCCAATAATATTTATTCTAACAGTTCTTACAAATAATCATTAATTTGGCTTTAAATTAAATTTATCTTTTTTCTTATAATACTCAATATATTTCAAAATGAAATATATTGAGTATTGAGTGTTATATTATGAGAAAATACAGTTATAAAATAATGTTGATTAAAAGGAGGAGGATGTATTTTAAATTTAATTAAAAAAAATTTTTATTTTTATAAAAATTAGAGAATGTAGTTTAGTTTTAGGTTATTAAGAAATTTTAAGGAGATAAATAATGATAAAAAGATTAAAGAAAATAGCATTAGCAACAATGTTGTTAGGTTCAAGTGCATATTTGATGGCAGGATGTCCATTTAATATTATTGACCCAGAGATAAATCCTAAACCACTTACCTATTTAAGTACAGGTAATGTATCGTTTTCAATATTAGAAGATAGAGGCGTAGTCATACCTGAAAAAGATAGTTATGGAGATCCAACTTGTATATTTGATATAGATTTGACTTATGTAATGTTAGAGAATAATGATACAGTTAATATTACTGGACCAGCTTTAGAGTATTTTGATGTAGAGTATAATAGAACTCAAAGAAAATTGCATTTTACACAGAATAAAGATATTCCTGCAGATACATATGCTAAAGCTATAGTAGGTGTAGATGTAACAGAAGAGTCAACTAATACTCAAAAGTATAATGGATTTCAAATAAATGTTTATGCAAGCGAAATAGAAGGTAACCAATATACATATACAGTCAGAGAAGTTCTTCCACCAGAAGTACTACTTGTAGATAGTACAGATGTAAACGAGAGTGATCCAACAACAGTATTAACTAATGATACTACACCAGAGATTAATGGTACATGTGATGTTGATAATACAGTAACAGTACAGATAGATGGAGTAGATATAGACCCAACTGTAGATTGTTCAAATGATGGAACTTTCTCTATTACACCAACAACTCCAATACCAGAGGGTGAGCATAATATTACTGCAACACAATACTATGCAGAAGAGAATACAACATCTAACCCTAGTCCAATAGATATATTAGATGTAGATACAACACCACCAGAGCCATTAACAATAGATACAGTAGATGGGAAAACAGGAAGTCCAGTAACTACAACAGATGCAACACCAACAATAGATGGTACATGTGCTTATGATGATAATGGAATTGTAACAGTACAGATAGATGGAGTAGATATTACACCAACAGCAGTATGTACACCAGAAGGAACTTACTCTATAACACCAGATACACCATTAGAAGTAGGTGAACATAATGTAACAGCAACAGAGAGTGATGATGCAGGTAACACAAAAACTACATCAGCAGTACTATTAACTGTAGATGAGCCAACTGTACCAGAGCCAAGTATATCAACAATAGATGGAAATGATACAACGGGGACAGCTCCAACAACAGTAACAACAAATAATCCAAACCCAGAGATAACTGGAGTATGTGAGAGTGGAGATACAGTAACAGTACAAATTGATGGAGTAGATATAGCACCAACTGTAGAATGTTCAACAGATGGAACATTTATAATGACACCAACAACTCCAATAGTAGATGGTGAGCATAATGTAACTGTAACACAGACAAATCCAGCAGGTGAGACATCTAACCCTAGTCCAGTAATTAGCATAGTTGTTAATTCTGTAGATAATACATCTGGTATTTCAGGATATGTTTGGTTCGATGAAAATGGAAATGGAATTCAAGATGAATCTAAAGGTAATGGAGTAGTAGAAGTAGATGTTATATTACTTAATAGTAGTGGAGAAGTTATCGAACGAACAAAAACAGATGCACATGGTAACTATAAGTTAAATAATTTGGTAGAGGGAGAGGACTATACAGTGAAGTTTAGTATACCTAACTCATACAATACAACTACTAAAGGAGTTACAAATGATGGTAGAGACTCTGATGTAAACAGCGATGGTAGTATAGAGATTATAAACTTTAAGAAAGGAGGAGAGAATATAAGTATGGGTATTAACTGTGACTGTTCTAATGGAAATAATCCTGAAAAAGCAGGGGCATCAGCATTTAGTTTAGCAAGTTTATTAGTTATGCTATTTATGATAAGTTTTATGGCAAAAAGAGAGAATTAAGACTCTCTTTTTAAGATATTTATTTAGTTTATAATATATTTCATTTTGAAATATAATTGACTACTAATAGCTTTTTTATAGCATAATATGTGGCTACTGTCTGTTTTTGATAAATAAGATAGTTAATATAGTATAAAAATATTAGTAGTTAAAATAGCTATATTAAACTGAATATTAAAATTTGTAGTTTTACAAACATTAATAAAGGAAAAATAATGAGTTATATAGGTAAAGTTAGTGCAATTGCAACTACTCTTTTTATGGGTACAAGCTTAGCATATGGTGCATTAAATTGTCAAGAGATAAACAATCAGGATCTATCTATTCCAGATGATGTTACTGGGTATGTTGCATCAGCACCTGTGGATGTAAGTAGTAAGTTAG
>CAMZLH010000066.1 GCA_947311565.1 uncultured Nitratifractor sp. | reverse complement strand
CCAAGTTCTAGCTTTAGATTACAATTCTCACGTATCTTTTTAATCTGTTCTAAGTTTTTAGGCTCTCCTGCAAATGCACCATTGAGGTCAACCAAATGCACCCATTCACTCCCCAACTCCTCAAAGCGCTTAGCTACTTGCCACGGCTCATCACTATATATTTTCGCAGACTCCATGAGTCCTTTACTTAATCTTACGGCTTTTCCGTCTTTTAGGTCAATGGCTGGTAGTATTGTCATTATTATTCCTCATACAAATTTTCTAATTTAGCTTTTAATATTTTAAAGTTTTTATGATTAAAATCAAAAGGCTCTTTTTTTTGCTTATAAAATGTATTATATGCCCATTTATCAGATAATTCATATTTATAACATTCTCTAAAATTATCAATACATTCTTTTTGTTTATCATCTAAAATAGAAAGTAGAAAAGATTCTAAATTACCTTCTCTATTTTCATCACACATGATAAAATAATCCATAGAAACATCTTCAAAAGCCAAATCATCTATAAGCGTTTTTAATGCTTTTTCAGAGGCATCATAACCTCTATTAGGATTAGGGTCTTTTTCATTGTCTGCATCTACAACTAAGAGTATTTTTTCAATAATAGACACATCTCCTTCTATTTCATTATAATGTTGATGGTTTATATTGAAAAGGTTATCTTTTCCTTTAAAATCATAATAGGTGACTTGGTTCTTGTCTAGCCCATACTTATCTAAAAGTGTATTAAAAAACTCTCCATCAGATTTTCCCTCATAAGCTATGATTACCATCCACGAACCTCATTACCAAGCTTTATAAATCGTTGAAAACGCTCACTATCCATGACAATAGAGTCTAATTCATTGTTTTTATTTCGCCCTAATTCAATAAAGCCTATCTCTTCATCCTTCAACTCCTCAGCCATCCTAGCATAAGACTCTATACACTCTTTTGAATGGGTGGTGGCGAAGACTTGGACGTTTTGTGCTTCTGAAATAGTTAGGATGATTTCCCATAGTTTGTCTAGGTTTGTGTAGTGAATGCCGTTTTCGATTTCGTCAAGATATATAGTTGTATCTTTATGTGCGAGTAGTGTTAAAAGAACATTTATAAAATGTTTAATGCCATCCCCATATTGAGACAAGTTTTTAGGTTCTGAATTATTATTGTCAAAAAGTATAACATCATTATCTGTCAAATCAATTTTTGATACATGAAAAAGTATTTTAAGTTGTTCATTAATATAATCATTTTTGTTTAGCTCTTTAATTTTACTTAAAAGTTTTTTTGTTGTAGTGTATGTATTGTTACATGGAGTGACAAAACGATAATCATCTAAATTAGGAGCTTTTTTGTTCTTTCGCGCTAGATAAAAGTATTGATTATCACGATGTTCAGATAGTTTGAATGTCCCATCATTCCAATAATCATTTTTTTGAAATCTTTCAGGCCTAATCATGTTATTGTTTGCTGACAATTTCAATCTTTTAGGTAATTCAATTTCAAAATTTGAAAAATCATTTAAGTTATATGTATCTAATAGCCACTCTATAAGGAAGTCAGAACCTTTTCTATTTTGTTCAATCGATAAAAATAATTTGATGATATTAAAATATAAAGTATCTCTGTCTGCAAAAACTGTTCCATCAGGAATGTAAAGATTATTTACTAAATAACACGCCTCCATAAAAGCTGTCTTCCCCACATTATTCTTCCCACCAATAAGATTGACCCTGCCGAAACCCTCAGCTTTGAAGTCTTCAAAACATTTAAAGTTTTTGATCTCTATGTTTTTTATGAAATGTTCACTCATTAATTCTCCTCAAATAGGTTTTTTAGTTTTTCTTTTAGTTCGTCAAAGTTTGCGTGAGAGAAGTCGAAAGGGGCTTTAGGATAAGCTGTTTTATATATCTGATTTAAAATAGCTTTATGATTCTCTTTTGATTTAAAGTCTGAACACTCTAAAAAAATCTCTATACACTCTTTTTGTTCTTTTGGAATGGTCGATAAAATAAGTGACTCTAAATAACCACATTTCTCTCTAGGATCACAGGTTATATAGATATCAGACTGTTTCTCTAAATTTAATAATTTAATTACTTTTTCTAATTCTACTTGTGTATTTTGATAACCACCATATTTACTATCATTTTCTTTATAATCTGCATCAACTACAAATAAAATGTTTGAAAGTACATTCTCGTTTATCTGCATTTTCAATCTTCTATATTTTCGATTATCCAATTTAAAAAAATTACTTTTAGTTCCAAAACCAAAAAACTCTACTTCTTCAATATTTAAATTTAACTCTGCTATTAACAGTTTCAGCAACTCGTTGTCAGCAGTTTTTTTTGAATTTCCTTCATGAAGTATAGCAACTTTTACCATCCTCTTACCTCATGTCCATCTTCCATAATATCTTCTAATAATTCAAAATCTCTAACACCTAAAAAGCGTTTATTATCTTCTATCTCTGTAAGTTTTATATAAGTAATGTCATACTGATTTATTTTTTGTGCCACACGTACATAAGACTCTATACATTCGGCCGAATGTGTTGTAGCAAAAATTTGAACATTCTGCTCTTTTGATATAGTCAAAATAACTTTCCACAATAAATCCAATTTAGTATAATGTACCCCGTTATCTATCTCATCAATAAATAGATACCCCTCACTACACTCATAAAGTGAACAAATAATTGAAATAAAATGTTTTAAACCATCTCCAAATTGATTTAAATCTCTATAAACTCCATCAACTGTTTTACATTGTGGTATATCACCACCTATAATTTTAAAATTTAACACATCTTTATCAAAATCATTAATATATTTATAAACAATCTCTTCTTTATCTCTTATTTGAACAGCAATAAAAGCTTTTTTCAAATCACTCTTATTTAAACCTAAATTATCCATAAATCGAATATTCTCTACATATTGCAAACTAAATGAAAAATCATTAATATTTACTTTGATATTTTGATTTTTAAATTCAAAAATATACTCTTTAATACCATTTTCCTCTTTAATTTCATATAACATTTTATTAATATTTGACTTAGTATAAATATGATTTGAAAATTCAATAGCATCTTTAGAAAAAACTTCTTTTCCTTTATTCATATCATCTAAAATATCCAAAGTATCTCTAAATGCTTTTATTCTAAGCAATGAGTATAATAATGTCTGAACATTATCAGAATGTACATTCACATAAACAGCCTCCATAAAAGCCGTCTTCCCTACATTATTCTTTCCACCAATAAGATTAACCCTGCCAAAACCCTCTGCTTTGAAATTGTCAAAACATTTAAAATTTT
This sequence comes from uncultured Nitratifractor sp., assembly GCA_947311565.1. Taxonomy (GTDB): domain Bacteria; phylum Campylobacterota; class Campylobacteria; order Campylobacterales; family Sulfurovaceae; genus JAADEQ01. The sequence continues at coordinate 15,832 of CAMZLH010000066.1, read as the reverse complement.
TAATCTCTATATCTTTTATGAAATGTTCACCCATCTATCACTTCCTATAACTTGACAAAATTATCTAAAATCTTCAACCCTACATTATGGCTCTTCTCTGGGTGGGGTTGAAAGCCGTAGATGTTCTCTTTATTTACTGCACTTACAAACTCGTAGCCATATTGAGTTTTTCCAATAGCATATTTGTCATCACACTCTACATGGTATGAGTGAACAAAGTATAGATAAAATTCGCTTGGCATGTCTTTGAAAATATCATTCTTTTTTAGGGTCAGACCCGCAAACGTTTCATCGCTTTGCGACAAAACATTCGAGGTCAGAACCTTAGTAAACATCTCATTCCAGCCCATGTGTGGTATTTTTAGCTCTGGGTTATCAAATTTACTCTTATCAAATGCAACTACATTTCCTTCTATTAAGCCTAGTCCCCTACTCTCTCCAAACTCTTGGCTACTTTCAAAGAGTAATTGCATTCCAAGGCATGTTCCCATTACAAGCTTGCCACTCTTGGCGTAATCTTTTATTGCTTCATCTAAGCCGCTTTTTTGTAGATGCTCCATTGCATCGCCAAATGCTCCAACTCCTGGTAGAATTAGTTTATCGTAACTTGCTAGTTTATCTGCATCGCTCTCTATAACTGCTTTTGCTCCAATCTTCTCGAAGGCGTTATATACCGAACCTAAATTTCCCATATTATAATTTACTATTGCAATCATTATCCTACCAACTCTTTTAGTGTATTAAACATATTCTCATCAATACTTTCGCCACTTTTTTGTCGCTTTTTAATATCTTTATATAGCCACTCTAGGTAGCCTCTATCTATCTCTAAAACTTCTCTTAAAAGCTTGCCTTTATATTTACCAAAAGAGAAACTTTTAACCATTACAGATTTTTTGCTAAGCTCTACAAGGTGTTCTAACAGTTCACTCTCACTTAAACTTGGCTCTTTTGTTTTAGCTCTTTGCATTAACTTTTCAAAAAATAGCTTTAAAATTATAACATCTCCAAGTGCATTATGAGCTTTAATATCACCACCATACTTCTCTATTGCTTGCTCTTCATCTGCTTTGCTAAAGAGAATATATCTAAAGGTTTGCAGTTTATGGTTTGGCAAGGTGTATTCATAATCACCAAGAGTCTCGCCTACTTCAAAGAGGTGGCGTGAGCACTGCAGGGTATCTATATGTTTAAATTTACTCTCAAATGCGTGGTTTTGCAACATTCCTAAATCAAACGGCAAATTGTGAGCAATCAGGTAGTTATTTGCACTATTTAGCTCTTCTAAACTTCTATACGATTTACTACTCTCAAATGGCTCTAACCCCTCTACCTCTTCATTTCTAATACCGTGAACTGCCATAGCCTCTATGTTAATTAGCTCTGCATCTCTTAATCCACATCTCTCTTCTATTACTTCAAATTTCTCTTCTTGTGCAACTATTGCACCAAACTCTATAACTTTATCATCTTTGCTACTACCTGTTGTTTCGGTATCGAAAAATATCAGTTTTGGCTCAGATGAGCTATTATCTAAGTCGTTACTAAAGTCAAAATCAAATAGATCCAAATTAGTCTCCTGGCATATAGTTTTTTTCTCGCTCTCTTTTACGCTTTAGAGCCTCTTGCTTTTTACTCTCCATCATTAGTGCATCTTGTAGTTCATCTTCACCATCAAACCTTGCACCATCTAAAAACTTCTCTTGGTCATCAAACTGCCCACTCTTAAGCCCCCAAAGCAGAGCCCAAAGACCCAAAGCTCCTAAGAATGTAGATATACCAATCATTAAAACTATTATATTCTCACTCATCTTCTTATCCTTTTTTGTAAAAGCTTAAAGCTTAAGGCTTTGCTCAAAAAAAGCTTTTTACTTTATGCTTTCAGCCTTCAGCTCCTATTTATTCTAAACGAATTACCAACAACAACTAAAGAGCTTAAACTCATTGCTAGTGCTGCTACAAGTGGGTTTACATAACCCATTATCGCAAGTGGAAGCACAACTAAATTATAGCCCAAACTAAAGCCTAGATTTTGTTTTATTGTCCTAAAGACCTTTTTACTTATCTTAAAGGCTCTTTGAAGTGTAGTAAGAGAGTCGTTTAGTACTACCACATCGCTAATATCTACGGCTACATCTGCACCACTTCCCATTGCAATTGCTATATCGCTCTTTGCTAATGCTATCGAGTCGTTAATTCCATCGCCAACCATCACTACAATTTCTCCATTGCTATGGTAATTATCTATTAATTGTGCTTTATCTTGTGGTAACAAGTTTGCCTTAACTTCATCTATGCCAACTTCTTTTGCTATCTCTAATGCAACAGCTTCGTTATCGCCTGTTAGCATTAGCACTTTTAAGCCAAGCTTATGAACACTGCTAATAAACTCTTTTGCATTTTCTTTTATAACATCTTTTAACTCAAAAGTAGCCACAACTTTGCTATCTATTGCAAAAATATATAAAGAGTTGTTAGAGTTGTAGCTAAACTCTATATTAGAGCTTTTAATCAGTTCTAAATTACCACCTAAAAGTACTTTATCATTTAACCTTGCTACAACACCTTTTGCTTGTAGCTCTTTTGTTTCGCTAAAATCTATAACTTTTTGTTTCCCAAATCTATTTTCTAAAAACTCTTTAACGCCTCTACTTATTGGGTGGTTAGAGAGCAATGCAAGAGTGTATGCTAACGCTACATCAAAGCCTTCATACTCTTTAAAATCTACAACTTTTGGCTTACCTTCGGTTATTGTGCCTGTTTTATCAAGAGCTATCAGTGTTGTCTTTGCCACTGTCTCTATTTTACTGCTCTCTTTAAAAAGTATTCCATCTTTTGCTAGTTTTGATACTCCAACAAGTGTTGCCATTGGTGTAGCCAAACCCAAAGCACAAGGGCATGCAATTACAATTACACTAATTGCTACAATAAGTGATCTCTCAAAGCCATATCCAAAAGCCAACCAGCCAATAAATGTAGCAATTGCAAGTAGCAAAATTGTAATACTAAAGTAGCCAGATACCTCATTTGCTAACTGCTCTATTTTTGGTTTTTTAGTAACTGCTTCGCTTAGTAGCTCATTGATTGTATGAAGTAAAGAGCTATGTAGATCTTTTGTAGTTTTATACTCTATAACACTATCAAGAACAATAGAACCACTTAAAAGTTCATCGCCAATACTCTTTACTATAGGTTTACTCTCGCCTGTTAAGGCACTTAAATCAACCATAACTTTACCTTTGGTAATTTTACCATCTATAACCACTTTTTCACCAGACTTTAGCTCTAGTGTTGCGCCTACTAGAACACCCTCTATAGGAACAAGTTCTTTAGAGTTACCAGTTACCATTGTAACCTCTGTAGGTGTAGAACCCATTATTTTATCTAATGTATCTGCAGCTCTTTTTTTACTTAAAACTTCTAAATATTTACCAACTAATACAAAAGTAATAATCATTGTAACAGAGTCGAAATATACATCACCAGTTTGTGTAACCATTGCATATATCGAGTATAAATATGCTAACAGTGCACCAGTTGCGACCAAGAAATCCATATTGATAAATCTATTTTTAAGCCCATAGTAAGCACCCCTAAAAAAGACCCAACCACTATAAAAGAGTGCTGGAGTAGCCAATATAAACTCAGCAATATTTAAAATATTTTTATGGCTTTGTAAAATACCAGTAAAGTAACCAGTATATTGAGCAATTGCAATCCACATAATATTCATAGATGTAAAAACACCAACCAAAATACGTGCATAGTAGTCGTTTCGTAAAGCTTTTGCTTTCTCCTCTTGTATAGCTGGATCGTAAGGGAAAGCGTTATACCCAATAGCTCTAATTGTCTCTATAATTTTAGATAGCTTAATTTCACTCTCATCCCAAACAACCTTTGCTTTATTGTTAGAGTAGTTGATATTTGCTTCTATAACACCATCTGTTCTATGAAGAACTCTTTCATTTAACCAAACACAAGCAGAACAATGAATACCCTCTATTATTAAATTTATCTCTTTAAAGCCATCTTTTGTACTCTTAACATATTTTTTGGAAAAGCCATCTAGATCAAATCTCTCTAAATCATCATTTTTAGTAATTTCTGCAGGTTCAAGCTTATTAGAGCCTAGTCTCTCGTAGAAACTATCAAGCCCCTGTGAGTTTAAAAGTTCATAAACTCCTTCGCACCCTTTACAACAAAAGTACAACTGCTCACCACTACTACTACTTTTTTCTATCATAACTGTATCATTAAACTCTAATTTGCAGTGAGAACACTCTACTTTTGCCAAAAGAATACCTTTGTTGTTAAATTAATTTAAATTTTATCTAAAAAGTGCAAAAAAATTAGTATAATTTTGTAATTTTTTACATAAAGGTTAATCTCTCTTGAAAAAAAATGAGATATCAAGCATAGCAAAACTACCAACTAGGTATGGAGAATTTACAATTCAATCCTTTAAAGATGCTGATAAAGAGCATCTAGTAATTACTAAAGAGCCTCTAGGCGAGACTCCAATAGTTCGAGTACACTCAGAGTGTTTAACAGGAGACTCTTTAGGCTCTTTAAAGTGCGATTGTGGTGAGCAGTTAGACTTTTCGCTAAAAACTATTGCTAAATATGGTGGTTTAGTAATTTATCATCGCCAGGAGGGGCGTAATATTGGTCTTTTCAACAAAGTAAATGCATACGCCTTGCAAGATAAAGGCTTCGATACTATAGAAGCAAATCATCAATTAGGTTTTAAAGCAGATGAGCGAACTTACGATATTGTAGTAAAAATATTAAAGCACTTTAATATAAAAAAATTAAAACTCTTAACAAATAATCCAAAAAAGTTAGAGTCGCTAAAAGATTTTGAGATAGTAGAGCGCCTACCAATAAAGATAGAGGCAAATAGTTGCAATAAAGAGTACCTAAAAGTAAAAAAAGAGCAGCTAGGGCATATGTTATGATAAATATATTAAAAGATGCACTGCTTAGAGAGAATATAGAGTTAAGTAGTAGCCAAATAGACTCTTTAATTATATTTGCTAATAAGCTAGAGTGGTATAATAAAACACACAATATTAGCGGTGCAAGAGAGCAAAAAGCAGTAGTAGAGAATATTATAGACTCTCTAATACCTATTAAATTTATGCCAAAACCTAGCTCTTTATTAGATGTCGGAACTGGCGCTGGGTTTCCTGGTCTTATTTTGGCAACTATTTGGAACGATATTGATGTAACCTTAGCAGAGCCAATAAATAAGAGAGCAACTTTTTTAAGATTAGTAGCTTACGAGCTTGGTTTAAGTAGAGTTACAATCTTTAAAGATAGAGTAGAAAAATTAAGTGGTACTACCTTCTCTTTAGTTTCATCACGCGCTGTAACAAATACAAAACTACTTTTAGATTTAACAAAAGATGCAACAAGTAGCGATACAAACTATCTCTTTTTTAAAGGCGAAAGAGTTTTTAGCGAAGTAGAAGAGTTAAATAATCAATATATTTACGATATAGTTAAAAGTAACAAACGCAACTACTTGTGGATTAAGGGGTTAAAGTAATGTTTTTAAAATTAGTACTATTAATTGCAGTTGTATATCTAGTATATAGAGCATTTGGTGGCAAGATATCTTTACCAAAAAAGCAGAATAAAGAGCCAAAAGAGTTAGATGAAAATACACTGATAGAGTGTAGTAGCTGTTCTGTATATATTACAAAAAAAGAGAGTATCAAAAGAGGTGGTAAATACTACTGTAACGAGTGTGCTAGATGATAATATTTGGTAGTAGCTTTATCAAGTCTCCTAAGTTTATTACAATAAGTAGTGAAAATGAGATAAACAGTACAACACCAAACGATATATTACTACTTAAAGAGCTTAACAAGCCATATAAGTTAGCTAATTTTTGTAGTAAAAATAGTTTATGCTACGCAGTTATAGTTAGTAGTATAAAAGATGCTCTATTTGCAAATGCTCTAGATTGTAGCTATATTATTGCAGATATTAATTTAGCTAAAATTTTACAAAATATTGCGACAGATTACCTATTTGAAGCTAAAATTTTGGCTATAATTACAAGCGACAACCAACTAGAAGAGATAGCACTAAACTCTATAGATGGGGTTATATATAAAAATTATTTAAAGGATTAAAATGTCTATTAAAACTGCTTTTTTGTTTCCAGGTCAAGGCTCGCAAGCTGTAGGAATGGGAGAAGATTTATATAATAATAGTGAGATTGCTAGAGAAATTTTAGATAGTGCTAGTAGTGCTACTAATATCGATTTTAAAGAGTTACTTTTTAAAGAGAACGATAAATTGGCACTTACAGAGTTTACACAACCTGCAATCTTGCTTGTTAGTATGATGGCATATAAGAGTTTTGAGAATGAGCTCTCTATAGAGCCAAAATATGCTTTAGGACACTCTTTAGGAGAGCTTAGTGCCCTAAGTGCAGTAGGTGCATTTGATATAAATGATGCTGTATCTTTGGTAAATAAAAGAGGTTATTTGATGTCTAAAGCTTGTGAAGGTCAAGATGTTGGAATGTTAGTAAGTCTGGGATTAAGCGATGAAATAGTAGAAGAGCTTTGTCAAAATGCAAGAGATGAAGGCAGAGATGTATGGGCAGTAAATTACAATAGCGATGGACAAATTGTAATTGCTGGTAATAAAGATGACTTAATTTCACTAGAACCTGAGCTAAAAGAGGCAGGAGCTAGAAGAGCAATGCTTTTAAATATGAGTGTAGCAAGTCACTGCCCACTTTTAGAGAGTGCAGTTGAACCATTTAAATCAGAGCTAAAAAAAGTGCTAAAAGATAGCTTCTTAGCACCTGTAGTATCAAATGTAACAGCAAAACCATACAATAATGCTAATGAGACTTTAGAGCTTCTTCCAAAACAGTTAATTAAACCAGTTCTATATAAGCAATCTATTCAAAATATAAGTAGCGAAATAGATTGCTGCATAGAGTTTGGTCATGGAAATGTACTAAAGGGTCTAAATAAAAAGCTTACTAAAAAATTACACTTAAATATAAGCGATATGACATCTTTAGAGAAGAGTATAAAAGCAATTAATGAGCTTTAAAAATAGGAGAATAGATTGAAAATAGCAATTTTAGGTGCAATGCCAGAAGAGATAGAACCACTTTTAGAAAAAGTAGAAGATATAGTAAGAGTAGATTATGCAAACAACACTTACTACAAAGCTACATATAAAGGTATAGAGATAGTTATAGCATACTCAAAAATTGGGTCTGCATTCTCTACACTTACAGCTACAATTTTACTAGAGAAGTTTGGTTGCGACAAGCTACTATTTAGTGGCGTTGCAGGTGCAATAAACGAAGAGCTAGAAATTGGCGACTTAATATACGCAACCAAACTATGCAAACACGACCTTGATATTACAGCCTTTGGACACCCACACGGCTTTGTTCCAGAGGGAAAAGTATTTATCTATCCAAATGAAGAGCTAACCGAAATTGCAAAAGAGGTAGCTAACTCTAAAGATATTGAGCTAAAGGGTGGAGTAATAGCCACAGGCGACCAATTTATTCACGACAACACCAAAAAAGAGTGGATTAAAGAGACATTTAACGCAGATGCAATAGAGATGGAAGGCTACTCAGTAGCTCTAGTATGCGACGCATTAAATGTACCATTTTTTATACTAAGAGCCATAAGCGACAGTGCCAATAGTGATGCAAGTTTTGACTTCGATGAATTCTTAGAAAAATCAGCAAAAGTAAGTGCTGATTTTATCTTGGAGATGGTTGAGAGAGTTTAGAAAAAAGTGTTAAATGTTGGAGGGTTAAGTATTTTAAATTAAATATAAAAGAGCTTTCAAACAAGATAGGAATAAGTGATTATCAAACACTCTATAAGTATATTGAGTATCTAAAAAGAGCCTCTATCTTAAGACCTGTTAGAGCAGTTGCAAAAGGTGATAGCATCTTTTCTAAACCAGACAAACTCTATCTTGCAAATACAAATCTATACTTTGCATATTGTAACAATAGTAAAGTAGGCACAATAAGAGAGACTTTTTTGCATCTATGTTTGATAATATCTATAGCTCTAAAAAAGGAGATTTTTTGGTAGATGAAAAGTATATTTTCGAGATAGGTGGCAAAAACAAAAGTTTTGCTCAAATTGCTGATATACCAAACTCTTTTGTAGTAGCTGATGATATCGAGGTTGGGTTTGGCAACAAAGTGCCTCTTTGGTTGTTTGGGTTTTTGTATTAAAGCAAATTTGACAAAATTTATTTATTTTTGTAAAATAGACTTATCAAAATAAAGGAAATTTTGAATGGATGATTTTACAATATTTTTTAAGGAACAAAAGAGAACCCTAAAAAGGGTTATTAGAGATAAAAAGAGGTATCTTTACAAGCAGATAAGCTGGAACGATAGGCTTATACTGATAACTGGGCAAAGAGGTGTTGGCAAGACTACATTGATGTTTCAGCACTTAAAAGAGAACTACAAAAACTCACCAAAAGCACTATATATATCTGTCGATAATCCATTTTTTAAAACTATCTCACTCTATGAGTTTGCACTCGATTTTGAAAAAAGAGGTGGTGAGATTTTGTATATCGATGAGATACACAAATACAGAGATTGGGCATCGCATATCAAGTCTATCTATGATACAAGCTCCTTGAAGCTTATAGTATCTGGTTCATCTATGATACAGATATCCAAACAAGAGGCTGATTTGAGTCGTAGGGTTAAGCACTATAGATTGGCAAATCTGTCATTTAGGGAGTATCTCTATTTTTTAAATATTGCTGAGTTTGAAAGTTTTAAGATAGAGGATATTTTTGAAAATCATATAGAGGTAGCATCTGCAGTAATAGATAAAATCAAACCATTAGAGCATTTTCAAAACTACATAGAGTATGGAGCTTACCCTTTTGTTATAGAGGAGCCAGATAGCTTTTATCACTATGTTATCGGGATAATAAACCAAATCTTAGAGGTTGATTTGCCATACTCTACCAATATAAACTTTTCAAAAATAGATAAGATAAAAAAGCTAATATACCTACTAAGCACATCTGTGCCACTAAAGCCAAATATCTCCAAACTCGCCTCTGCCATAGAGATTTCAAGACCTACACTTTTGGAATATCTGCACTACTTGGAGCTTGGCTCTTTGGTAAATGTGGTAAATCAAAATGCAAGAGGATACGGAGTTGTTAGCAAACCAGATAAACTCTTTGCATACAATACAAACATCATAAGAGCTATATCGCAAAACAGCAACATAGGAACAATGAGAGAGACATTTTTCGTAAATCAAATAAAAAGCTCAGAGTATAACAAACCATCACTTTTAGATAGTGCCATCTTGCTTAGTAAAGCTGGAGATTTTAAAGTTGTAGATAGGTATATAGTGGAAATAGGTGGTAAAAACAAGAGCTTTAAACAGATAGCCGATATGCCAAACTCTTTTGTTGTGGCTGATGATATAGAAGTTGGATTTGGCAACAAAGTGCCGTTATGGTTGTTTGGATTTTTATATTAAAGAAGATTTAAGTATAATAGATTATACTAATAAAAACTATTTTAGTTTAATACACCGAACCAAAGGTTGAGTATGCAAAATGTTTTAGAGAGTGCAAGAAAGTTTTACAATCTCAAACTAAACCAAAAACTACCATCTTTTAAAAGATATATTTTTGAAGATATTTTACACTCAACTGCTAAACTAACAGCCATCTATGGTAGCAGGGGTGTTGGCAAGACTACACTTCTTATGCAGGTTTTAAAAGAGTTTAAACTTCCTAAAAACCAGATGCTTTATATCTCGTGTGACTATCCTTATATGCAGGGTGTTTCATTGTTTGAGTTGGCAGAAGAGTTTAGTAAAAGAGGTGGAGAAGTTTTGTTTATAGATGAGATTCATGAAGCCAAAAATTTTGAGCAAGAGTTAAAACTGATATACGATACCCTTGATATAAAGCTCTTTTTTACAGGTTCAAGTGCCATATCTCTTAAAAACCCAGACCTTGCAAGAAGATACTCTATGTATCATCTGTCACATCTAAGTTTTAGAGAGTTTATATCACTAAGCTACAAAGTCTCTTTACCGTCATTTGAGCTAAAAGAGATACTCTCAAATCATGAAGCCATAGTGTATGAACTATTTGAACAGCTACCGAACAAGAAGATATTTAAAGATTTTGATGCATTTTTGGATGTGGGAGTCTATCCCTTTTATTTTGAAGACAAAAAGCGATATATTGAGAGGATAAATGATACGATAGATAAGATTTTGCATATTGATTTAAGCAAAATTTACTCCATCTCACCAGATAAAATAGACACTCTAAAAAAACTTTTAACAACGATTTGCACCTCAAAACCCTTTGAATTTACGATAGAAAAACTTGCATCAAATGTTGGCATAACAAAAGCAACACTTTACAAATATCTCACCTATCTTGACAAAGCAGAACTAATAAAACTTATAACCCATGAAGCAAAAAGATTTGCAAACATAAGAAAAAGCGACAAAATATACCTTGCCAATACAAACCTCTTAAATGCGATATGCATAAACAAAGAGAGAGGAACTCTAAGAGAGACATTTTTTGTAAGTATGCTTGATAGTATGCACAAAATAGAGTATGAAAATAGTGGAGACTTTTTGGTGGATGAAAAATACATTTTCGAGATAGGTGGAAAAAACAAAAGCTTTAAGCAGATAGCAGATATACCAAACTCTTTTGTCGTGGCTGATGATATCGAGGTTGGGTTTGGCAACAAAGTGCCTCTTTGGTTGTTTGGGTTTTTGTATTGAGTTTATCTAATTTTGGTATAATTTTAAACGAAGTTTAAATTTGGGAGTTTGTATTTATTGTATGAGCTTTTTTAGGGTTAGGTTCATCACCTGACCCTGATTTTGGAAGCTGCACAAACGGAAGATTAGAAGATTTAGAAATCGCAGCCAAGATAGTTAAAGGCAAAAGAGTAGCAAGACACACAAGAATGATAGTAACCCCAGCAACACAAAAAATATTCTTAGAAGCCCAAGATAGAGGCTATATAAGGGATTTAGTAGAGGCAGGAGCAGTAGTATCAAACCCAACATGCGGAGCATGCCTTGGTGGATATATGGGAATCTTAGGCGATGGTGAAAAGTGCGTAGCAACAACAAACAGAAACTTTGTTGGAAGAATGGGAGCAAGAACAAGCGAAATCTACTTAGCCAACTCAGCAGTAGCCGCAACAAGTGCTTTGGCAGGAAAGATAGTTGATCCTAGAGAAATTTAAAAAGGCTTTAAGGCTTTTTGGGTTGATTGGTTATTGATAATTAGTGAAAAATCTTTAACCTCCTTATGAAGCTTTAGCTTCGTAGCAAGAAAAATTTACTATTTTCTAATATTAATTATATGCCTCTAATACTTATTTGATTTGGTCGAACTCAGGTTGGTTAAATATTTTTTATTATCTACAATCAATAACTACAGTGTTATGATAATCTAACTTATGATGACTAGGTAAAGTTGATGTTAATTCTCTAAACTTAACTTCTAATTTTTTAATTTCTTGCTGATTACTAATAGATATTGTACTTAGTAACTGAATCCTCCTATAGATATTTTTTATATAATTATCGGTTAAAGAAGTATTTTGATCAAGTATGCTATCTATCATTTGATCATATAGACTTTGCATAGCTTTTGTAATTTTTTCATCAACTTCTCTTATTCTTTTGCTTTCTTTTGTTTTTGATACAGCACTATGATAGGCACATGCAATATTAGCACCATTTTCTATTACAGCTACAATTACCCCCCCCCACTATATTAAAAGCAGGATTTACTATACCTTCAATTCCGCTGTTTTGTATTGTTTTTCCTATAGTCAATATAATAGGTTTTAAGGTATACTCATCCCAGTTATCTAATTTGTCTTTTATACTCATAACTTTCTCCTTTAGTAAATATAGCATTATTTAATGCAATTAAAATATATCAAAACTATACTTAATTAATACTGAAATAAAAATATGGAAAATATTCATTGTATTTTCTTTTCCATCATTAAGAAGTTCCAGCTTCGCAATGCATACTGTAATTTCAAATTTTCCTTTCGTTCTAATCTCGTTAAGAAGTTCCAGCTTCGTAACGCATACAGTAATTTTAAACATAGAGTATATATTCCAAAGCTAGAGCTTTGGAACAAGAATTAAAATAATTTAAAGGGTTATTAGGTGGTTTACACAGTTTATTTTACAAGCCCGGTACGACATATATTGCCGAACTTAGGTAAAAGTTGTTAAAACCCAAATGTAAACCCAGCACGCATAGATGCACCTGAACTTTTAGAATAAGATACTGCACTATTTAGAAGTAAGTTTTTATTTACATAATGATATGCTCCTGCCGCAATGCCAACTTCTCCTTTATAATAACCCATTCCAACACTAACTTGTGTATTTTTATTAGACCTATAGTTTGGAGCAAGTGCGAATATTCCATCTTACTCATGTCTATGAATCAGAGCTACAATTTAATTAAAGAAGTAAATTAGCACCATTCCAATCAGAGACGCAAGATGGTGCAAAAGACAAAGGCAGCATTTCAGGTGGAGCAACATTAAGCCGACCCCAATAGCTACACCTTTGTCCAGTTAAGATTATAACATTACTTATGGTATAATCTTAAAAATATGTCATTTTAAGGGGTAGCTATATTTGCTGTTTGCTTTTGCACTTTTAATGATAGACCCCTATATTACATTTAGCATAGGAGTCGAGTGAAAATCACTTTGCATAGTCATAGCAAAATGGTGAAAATCAACCTTTGAAAAATATATCAAAGCAACTGATATAGCAAAGAGTATCAGAAGTTTGACATACACCATCAAGTCTTCTATCTCTCCCATACCTTTGACACTCCATAGATTTATCCCTGCAAACACCCAAAGTATCGATATAGCTACTGCTTTTCTTATCAACTCATTATCAGCAAAAGAAAACCCACTTAAACTATATGATGAAAAAGTATAAGCATAAAGTGCCAAAGTGCTTATATAACCAAAGATAGTGTACCAGCCGATAAAAGAAGCTGCCAAGTGAGAGCTAGGATAAGTTCGCTTAAAAAAAGCATAAGTAGCACCCTCATCCTTGTAGTAAAGCCCAAGTTTAACATAAGAGTATGCTGCAAATGATGCTATGATGCCACCCAAAGCTATAGCATATGGTGCCAAAAAACCAACCATAGAAACAGATATACCAAGTATGGTAAAGATACCACCACCAACCATACCACCAACAGCTATGGCAATAAGTTCTAAAAGACCTAGATTTTTTTTCAAGTGATTAGTTTTCTTCTAAAATCTCTTTTTTTATCTCATCAAAAGCTTCTTGCATAACTTTAAGTAAAAGTTTACTTGCCTCAGCATCATCAACCTCTGGAACATCCCAACCTGTTATGTGAGAATTTGCCTCATATATAGCTTTTATCTCTGACTTTATCTCATCTCTTCTACTTTCTAACTCTTGATACTAGGGGGCAGGTGATGAACCTAACCTCATACAGAAATTTTAAACTATCTCTTTAATACAAAAATCCAAATAACCAAATAGGTATTTTATTTCCACTACCTATCTCAATATCATCAGCTATTACAAAAGAGTTTGGTATATCTGCTATTTGTTTAAAGCTTTTATTTTTACCGCCTATTTCAACTATATATTTCTCATCTACCAAGAAATCACCTTTTTTTGGTATTTCAATTTTATGTTCAAAAATCATTGATTTGAAAAACACTTCTCTTATAGTCCCTATATTTGGGTTATCACAATATGCATAGTGTAGGTTGGTATTATTAAAATATATCTTATCTGGTTTTGCAAAAATATTATCGCCTTTTGTTTTTGGACGAATTAATGTAATAATTTTTGCTTTATGTAGATAGTCTAAATATCTATATAGCGTTCTATAATCTTGTCCCATATTAAGTCTGCTTAAAAGCTCATTGATATTTGGAGTGTAAGGAACACTTTGGCAAAGAATAAGTAAAAGTTTTTTTAAATTTTTAATATTTTGATACTCTATATTGAAAATTGATGGTATATCAACCTCTAAAACTGTATTGATAGTCTCATTTAACTTTGTTTGATAAGTAAAGTATTTATCGAAATAGAATGGATAGTAACCAAACTTTAGATACTCCCCAAATATTTTTGGTGTATAGTATTTTGATAATTCATAAGCTATATCAATATGATTTTTTAAAATATCTTCTAGTGAAAAAGTATCTATTTTTACACCATTTTTTAACTCTAAAAACTCTCTAAAACTTAATCCTTCTATCTCATATATAACAACTCTTCTGCTTAAATCTGCTTTTGAATTATCTATCTTTAAAGCACTACTACCACTAAAAATAACTTCTATCTCTAAAAAGTCATATATCTTTTTTAACTCATTTTCAAAACCTATAAATTTGTGTATCTCATCTATTATGAGTAGCTCTCCACCCTCACTTTCAAAGCTTTTTGCTATATCAAACAAAGAATCTATCTTAATCGAATCGGCACTGATATATAACTTTTTAGACATAGGCAGGGGATTTTCTTTTAAGTATTGCAATAAAAAGGTGGTCTTTCCAGCCCCTCTTGCACCTATAATGCCTGTTAATCTATCAAAAATAATTTTATCAAAAAAGTATCTTTTATATTTTGTTTTAACTTTTTTAAGTAATAGCTTTTGTAACTCTCTTATTTCGCCTATCATTTTGCACCTTTTTTGATATATAAGTCAAAAAAAGTATATCATAATTTGATATACAAGTCAAGTTAATTAGGGCAGGTGATAAACCTAATAAATAGTGATATTTTGGTTCGTAGTTTCAATAAGAAGATGATAGTAGTTATCCATTAAACAACAATCATGAACATTAACTCTATAATATAGACAAGATTTACAAAGAGTCTCTAAAAATTTATCTTTATCGATAGCTCACTTATACACATAAGCTCTTGCAACACCACGATTTGCAATATGATAAAAACCATCAAAGTCTAACCTTGGTCTCCTTGCCATAATAAGATACCTTTTAGTTTATTTTTATGGTAGGATTATGGCAACTTAGAGATTAGGGTTAGGTTCATCACCTGACCCTTTTCTTATGCAAATATTGGCAAAGAGTGTTTTGTATGCATTCCAAAGCTAGAGAGGGTTAGGTTCATCACCAGACCCCTTAAATAATACTGCAAATGAGCCAGGCAAAAAAAGAGAAGCGTTATGATGCCTTTCTCAGACAAGCGGTAATGGCTCCTGCTTTATTGGTAATAGATGAAATCGGATATTTCCCTATGAGTAAAGAAGATGCACATCATTTCTTTCAAGTGATTTCCAGAAGATATGAGAGAGGATCAACCATTGTCACATCCAATTTAGTCTTCTCCCAATGGAGTAGTATATTTGCAAATGACAAGGTGGTCACCACCGCTATTTTAGACAGACTTTTACACCATTCTCATGTGATAAATATACTTGGAGATTCTTATAGATTAAAAGAGAAAAAGGAGGAGGAAATAAACGGCTCAGATCTCTATACATTTGAACCAAAAAACAACAAAAAACAAGACTAGAAAATATGTGTTGCTTTAGGTTACCTTTCGTGAAAAAAACTCATGAAAAAACTGCCTATTTTAACTCCGCGGTTGACATTTGGGACTATCTCCTCTCTTCCATTCTTTTATTCTTTATGCTACTATAAAGATAAAAGGATGCATTATGAAACTACAACTACTTTTTATTCCTCTTTGCTTGACAACCCTGCTTCATGCAGACAAACTTGGTTTTG
>CAMZLH010000065.1 GCA_947311565.1 uncultured Nitratifractor sp. | reverse complement strand
TCTTGCAGCCATCTTTATTTTACCATCTTTAAAAAGCTCTTTTGCCTTGCCAACATAGCTCATAAATATACCCTTGTTTGGCTCCCACTCATACTTTATGACTTTAGCAATATCAAGTTTGCCGTCTCTATTTAAATCTACACCATATTTTCTTTCATCTATTGGCTCTATTTTTATATCTTTAGCTTTAATCATAGCCTCAACTACACTTAAATTAATCTTATAAACCTCTTTATCAAACTTGCCACTCTTATCTCGCCTATAAATCTTTGGAAGCCTAATTAAGACATCATCAAATGAGCCATTTGTTGGCCAAAAAGTTCCTAAAAATGGTGCATAGCCAAAAGCTCTCCAGCCCGTATAATTGCCACTGCTATCTCTATCAAAGCCCTCGTCATCAAAGTTATAGTAACAATCAGGAATATAACCATCCCACTTGCCATCTTTGTCATAATCCCACTCTTTTGGCAAATGTTTTAGTTTTTGTGCTAAAACAATCTTGCCATCTTGAAGGTAGTTATCTTTTGCAACATACTTCTCTATCTCTTTATCGCTAATTTTATTTGCAATAGAGCTAAAATCTCTAAAGTGATTCTTAAATGGATTCTTAAGAGCAGGAGCAGGAAACATATATACACTTTGAAACTTCTCATCTTCATAATTTGGGTTAGGCTCTTTTGGTTTTGTATGACACGCAAAGCAAGGGTTATGAGCCTTGCTTTGTTCATCTTTAGTTTTAGTATAACACATTTGCGAAATATAAGCACTTGGATGTTTTATAAAATGAGTAGTAATATCATAGCCATTTGTTGCATCAAAATTTGCAAAAGCAAGAGTAGAGAGTGAAAATAAAATTACTTTTTTCATTTTATGTTCCTAATATAACCATATTTTAAGTAACAATATCTAAATTAAACAACAAATTGGTAACAAATATCTCTACCCAATCCCCTCAATTTTATCTTTATATACTCTAACAAGTTTATATTTTTTACTCATTATCAAAACACTATCCCAAACTCTATTTATTGCTTGGTGGAACTCTT
Source organism: uncultured Nitratifractor sp. (assembly GCA_947311565.1). Lineage (GTDB taxonomy): Bacteria > Campylobacterota > Campylobacteria > Campylobacterales > Sulfurovaceae > JAADEQ01. Next base: position 13,127 of record CAMZLH010000065.1, on the reverse strand, counting down.
TCATTCTCATATTTCCAAATTTTATATGTATCACTCTTGGTGGAGGGTCATTTAGCAAAACTAAATCTGAAAAATCGGCATCTTTTGTAACTATTGTTAAACTATTCTCTTTTGCATATTGCCAAATTTCACTATCTTTCATATTTGGATTTATATCAATTACATGTTGATATAGATTATTATGCCACAAAGAGAAGTAATAAGGTAAATTTGCATCAACTATAAATTGAGTCATTTTACTAAGCTATCTCTTGTAGTGAATACTTCTGCTCCATCATTTTAGATGCAAAAGATAGACAAGCTTGAATGTCATCTTGTGTTAATGTTGGATACTGTTCCAATATCTCTTTACAACTATCTCCTTCACTTAAAAACTCTAATATTGTTCCCACTGTAATTCTTTGTCCTCTAATAGTTGGCTTACCATTACAAATATTAGGGTCAATAGTGATTTTTCCATCAAAAAATAATAAATTTTTATTCTGCATTAATTCTCCTTTTATACATATAAGGTATTATAACATATTTTTTAGGATAGAAAAAAGATTAAAGCAAGTATTAAAACGATATGATAGTGTATCTATATCAATCAAAGTGAGGCAAAGCCCCACAAATCTTAATTCTCTTTACCATCAATTTGCATATATCCAACATAAGATTGAACATCACTTGGAGATTTAACTTTATCTTTATCGCTCTCTCCATATGGGTGTTGAGTTACAAAGTTAAGATATTTAAATCCGTTGATATTTTGATACATTACAGAAGTTGTCTCACTACCATAAGCTGTAGATGCAACTCTATCTTTTAGCTTATTCTCTTTAGTGTCAAATGCCCAAATAAGGTCTGTTTGGTGGTATCCTGTATCTTCTCCAATCATTAATGTATTGCTTCCTGGAATATATGTAATATTATCTGGGTTTGCAATAGAGTTGATATCGCAACTATTCATAGAGTATGTGCTGTTGCTATCATATTTTTTAGGAGTTCCAGCAATTACACCTTTCATATTTTTAGCCACATATTTTCCCAAATTACCACCAAGCTCTAAGGCATAAACAGCACCACACTTATTGTATGCTAATTTAATATCATTATTTCCACCTTTGTCATATTTTGGATTATCTTTACCCTTTTTCTTATTATCTTCCATTCCTTTAGCAATTTGACTCATTGCAAGGTAAACTTTATTGTTATCTGGGTTATAAGTAATTCCTTCCATCTTTCTAAACTCTGTTGTAGCACCTTTGATTGCTGCATATCTTCTTGTCTCTAAAGCAGCTGCTACGCTATCCATACCCTTTTTAACCTTTAAGCACTCATGACCTCCAGATGTGTTTACCGATGTATATCCAGCTTCGCAAGTACCATCCACTTTTGGTTTTGCACTCTCAAAAATATCTTCAAAAGAGAGTCTCGAATCAACCTTGCTTTTAAGCTCACTATCATTTAAATGAGCTAACTTTATCCACTCTAAATTAGCAGCCCCTGCACCTTCACTTGAAGTTTGCTTCCACTTTGACGCATATAGTGTTCCAGAGCTTAAATCACCCTCTTTATCTGCAATATACATAAACATTGCACAGTTTGTTCCATCATCACTCATATAGACTGTCTTTTTATCAGGCATAACATAAGCTAACTCATGAGCAAATCTACCCATAGAGTAGTGTTTTGTATATGTTGCATTGCCTTTTTCATCTACTTTTGTCTCTGCAATATAACTGTAATAGTATGGATTAGCCTTTTTTAAATCCCCTCCAAAATATGGTGCTATAAAGCTATAATATTTATCTATCTCACCTGTGGCTTTATTTAATTTTTTAGCATCAGACTCATACTCTTCACTTCCTAAAAAGCTGTTCCAAGGTGTTTTAGAACCAGCACAATGCACCCAACCACCATGATAATCTTTTTGTGAAACAAACTTCATATTAACAGGACTTAGCTCTCCACTCTTTTTATCTTGCTTTAACTCCACAAGATACTCAGCTCCCACTTGGCACTCAAATTGAGTTAGCATATATAGTTTATCGCCAACTTTTAAAAACTCTGTATGGTCTGGTCCACTACCACCATATTGACCATTACAAATGTAGCTGCTTCCATCTTTTAGCTTTATTGGCTTATCATTCTCATCTTTTAAAAGTCCAAAAGTCTCACCACTTAAAACATCGCCCGTTCTAAGAATTGTTTTATACTTTAAATCAACCTTTTTACCATTTAAATCAAACTTTTTAGCAACATTGATTTTTCTCTTTTGTGCGTCAGTTGCAGGATAGGCAATTGATGTATCTTTGTTAGCAAATGTATCCATATCTTTAGCATTAGCACTACCTAAAAGCCCAATTACAACAGCAAATGAAAGTGTAAGTTTACTCATTTTATCTTCCTCTTTAGTAATTTTATGAAAAGATTGTAACTATTAATAGTAACCAATTGGTAACATAAAAGTTACCTTTTGTAGCTCTTTTGTTACCGTTATTGTTTACAATTTCAAATAAACCTAAATTATTCAATAGGGTTAAACTAAAGGGGAGTTAGAAATATGGTAAATATAGAGCAAACAATAAAATCAAAATATGAAAATATTGCAAATCTTCCATCTCTTATTCAATTTCAATTTTTTAAATTTGTTAAAACTCTTTTACACGAAAATGATATAAACAACTTTTTAGAGAAGAATCAAAATGTTGGTCCATATGAATTTATTGAAAATACTTTAGAGTATTTTAATTTTAATTACAAGGTAGTAAAACAGCAAATTGAAAATATTCCAAAGAGTGGCAGAGTTGTAATAATTGCTAACCATCCACTTGGAAGTTTGGATGCATTATCTCTAATAGATTTAATAAAAAGCGTTAGAAAAGATATTAAAGTTGTAGCAAATAGTATATTAAGTGCAATAGAGCCATTAAAACCGATATTAATAGATGTAGATGTATTTAGCAACTCTATTTCAAAAGAATCTACAAAAGAGATATATGATACTCTAAATTCAGATAAAGCAGTTATTATATTCCCATCTGGAGAGGTCTCTCGTGCTAAGGTTAATGGAATTAAAGATAGCAAATGGAGCAAAGGATTTATCAAATTTGCAAAAAAAACTCAATCTCCAATCTTACCAATTTATATAAAGGCAAAAAACTCATCTCTATTTTATACAATATCTTCTATAAACAAGAGTCTCTCAACACTATTTTTAGTTAATGAGATGTTTAAACAAAAGGGTAAATCTTTGGAGTTTAAAATAGGAGAAACTATACCTTATAACTCATATGCATCTATAAATGTTGATGATAAAACTTTAGTAAAACTCTTTAAAAAGCATCTATACAAAGTAGCAAAAGATAAAGAAAACCTAATATTTAAGACTCAAAAATCTATTGCACATCCAGAAGATAGACAATCAATAAAGCAGGAGCTAAAAGAGGCTAAACTACTTGGCAAAACAACTGATAATAAAGAGATATATCTATTTGAAGCAAAGGCTGGGAGTTATCTGCTTAAAGAGATTGGAAGATTAAGAGAGTTTACATTTAGAAGAGTAGAAGAGGGAACTAATAAAAAAAGAGATATAGATGAGTATGATACTTACTATAAACATATAGTATTGTGGGATAATGAAAACTTAGAAGTGGTAGGAAGTTATAGAATTGGAGAGAGTAACTTTATCTATCCAAATATGGGAGCTGATGGCTTTTATAGCAATACTCTATTTAAATTTAATAAACCATTTAAAGAGTATTTAGTAAACTCTATTGAGCTTGGAAGAAGCTTTGTTCAGCCAAAATATTGGGGTAGCAGGGCTTTAGATTATTTATGGCAGGGGATTGGAGCATATCTATATCAAAATCCAAATATCAGATATATGTTTGGACCAGTAAGCTTAAGCTCAGCTCTACCAAAAGGTGCACAAAATCTAATAGTTTACTATTACAATAAATATTATGGCGGTTTAGACAATTTCGTAACACCAAAAGAGCCATTTATCTTAACAAAAGATGAGATAGAAGAGTTAGATAAAATTTTTACTCTTGATGATAAGACAAAAGAGTTTAGAGTTTTAAGAGAGCAATTAAGCTACTTTAATGCAACAATACCAACACTTTATAAACAATATACAGAGCTTTGCGAAGATGGTGGTATAAAATTTATGGGATTTAATATAGACCACGATTTTAATGACTGTATAGATGGATTTATCTTAGTAGATATCAAAAAAATCAAGCCTCAAAAGGCAAAAAGATATATAAAAGGAATGCAAGATTGAAATATAGAAGCATATTTGTATCAGATATTCATTTAGGGACACAATTCTCTAAAGCTGATAAATTTTTAGAGTTTTTAAAAGAGTTTGATAGCGAAAATATCTATTTAATTGGTGATATAATAGATGGTTGGGCTATTAAAAGAAAAGTCAAGTGGAAACAGAGCCACTCAGATGTAATCCAAAAGCTATTAAGAAAAGCAAGAAAAGGAACCAATATCTACTATATTCCAGGAAACCACGATGAGTTTTTAAGAGGCTTTTTACCACTAACTTTAGGAGATAGAGTATATATTTTAGATGATGCCAAATATACAGATTTAAATGGAAAGAGATACTATATAACTCATGGCGACTTCTTTGATGCAATTACAATGACTAAAAAGTGGATATCTGTGCTTGGTGATTATGGTTATGATTTGCTACTATATCTCAATAGCCCAATAAATAGAGTAAGAAAGCTCTTTGGATATAAAAAGTATTGGTCACTCTCAAAGTATGTAAAAGATAATGTTAAAAGCTCTGTTAGTTTTATTACAGATTTTGAAACAATCCTCTCAAACTATGCCAAACAAAATGGTTATGATGGTGTAATATGTGGGCATATCCATAAAGCTGAAATAAAAGATATAGATAACATAAGATATCTAAACAGTGGCGACTGGGTAGAAAACTGCACAGCTCTTGTAGAGACTCTTGATGGAGAGTGGAAAATTATAAACTTTTTAGAAGAGTAAAATTAACTCCACCCAATAATCCCAATAACTGCTGATACAATATAAAATATCTGCAATCCCAAAAAACTCCATCTCTTTTCAATTATCCCCCATCCTGCAAATAGAAGTGCTGATAATAGTAATAGAGTAAACCCAACTATCTCATTGCCACTATTTGAGGCAATAAGCAAAGAGCATCCATCTACTGCTACAACCTATAATGATTTAGCTGCACTCTATGAATCTCAAGGTAGATACGAATAGGCAGAAGAGTATTTCTTAAAAGCTTTAGAGATAGTTGAAGGTGCGCTAGGCACTAAGCATCCAAATACTGCTGCAACCTATAACAATTTAGCTATACTTTACTATAAAACTGAAAAGTTAGATTTAGCATATAGATATATGCAAAAAGCTGTAGATATAAGGCAAAAAGTGTTGCCAAAAGAGCATCCTCATCTATTAGCTTCACAAGAGGGTTTAGAGATAATAAGAATATTAATGAAGATTAGTTTTTAAGAGAGGTTATTTGTGTGATATTTTAATAATATACTTATCATCCTCTGGCTTGATACCTCTGCCATTTCCAGCTTGACTGTATAATCTCATCTATTAAAAAAACCTTGTTTCCGTTATCCGTAATCCAACAGAGATAACCCAATCAAGTTGGGTTATGACGAGAAATGTCACTCTGTGATACCTCCGTCATTGTCCAGCCTGACTGGACAATCTCATCTATTAAAAAACAAAACCTTGCTTCTTTTGTCTGTAATCTGTATCCCAAACATAGATAAGCCAATCATGTTGGGTTGTTACAACAAGTGTCATCCTCTGGCTTGACTAGAGGATCTAATTAATCATAAAAAAATTCAAACTTTATACTCTTTACAACAATAAACCACAACTCTCACCTAACCTTAATGGCAATATACACAATCAAAGATTAGAGTGAAATTATTCAAAAATATGCAAAGAGATTTAAGGGGTTGTAGGTAGTTTAAACAGTTTAATTTACAAGCCCCATAAATTCTCTTTTAGTACATGCTTTTTAAATCTTTTTTCTTTAAGTCACCTTTATAAACTATATCTTCAGCTTTTGTATTTGGGTCGTTTAGCCATGCTGGAGATACTGGGGCTTCGTTTAGTTTTTGTATCTCTTCATCTAGCATATCCTCTTGATATGTCATCATCATATCGGCTGCTATTATATATGGAGCTTGTTGTATTTTTACTAACTTCTCTATCTCTTCACCAACACCTTCGCCCTCTATTGTTATAATTATCTTACCCTTAGTTTTATCACCAAAATGATAATCACACAGGTCACTATTTTCGCACCACTCTTTTACTTTATCGAAATGCTCACTTCTGCACTGAACTACTATACTTGAAACATTCATACTCTATCTCCTTATTAATTTAGTTTCCACTCTAAAATGGTTTTATCATCACTTGCACTATATATTAGGTTTTCATCTTTAAATATTATAGTATTGAGTGAACCTTTTTGTCCTTTAAGTGTTGCTTTTTTAGATTGTAAATCTAAATTATATACCGTTATATCACTATTTTCATCTGTTGAATATGCAGTTAATGACGTACTTGGACTTAGTGCCGAAGCATATACAAAAAAGTTAGCTTTAAAGTAGCCACCTTTACCATTTTTAATATTATACCACGATGCTCTTCTATCTTTACCACCACCTACAACAAAATCTTTTTTTATATCAACTTTATAGACAGTATCGACATTTTGAGAGCTTAACCTTTTTATCACTTTGCCACTTTTTACCTCTGCTACCGTAATTTCACCACTTTCACAACTTGCTGCTACTAAGCTTCTATCTTCGTTCAGGGCAAAATCTGCAAATTTAGACTCTGTTAATTGCGATCTGTATATCTCTTTTCTCTCTTTAATGCTAAAGAGTGCAATCTCATCGCTTAAGAAGCCAAGTAGAATATGCTCTTTGTCTACAAATCTTGCTTTTACTATCGCTTTTTTATCTTTTGCTGTAATTATATCGATAGTTTTGTTATTTTCGTGAATTCTTAAATTACTATATCCGCCAACTCCACTGTCGCTTAAGAGTAGGTATCTGCCATCTATAAAGTCTACACTTGCAACTCTTGCATCTATAGTATCACCCATAAAATCTTTTATCTTTGGAATGATAATCTTTTTAGTAAACTCTTTTTTCTCTAAATCATAAACTTCTAACAGAGACTTTGTTGTACCAATTATTAATCTATTCTCTCTTAAAACCATATCTTTTACAGGTGCATCTGCTACAATTTTTGACTGAGGCTCAATATTAGCAGAGAGTGCAAAGATAGTAAAAGAGAGAAAAAGAGCTATCTTATTCATTTAGAGATCTCTTTTTCTATTAACTCTAATATAGTTTTTGCAACACTCTCTTCATCTTCTAACTTACTTTGCAAACCATATAGATCTAACTCTGAACATAAATAGTCATCAAAAGCATCGCTACTCTCTATAATATCAGATAGTCTCTCTAAAAGTTCACTACCCATCGCCTCTTGAAGTCGCTCTGTAAGATATGCTAAATAGTTATAGTCATCTGGCTCAAAAACATCAAACTCATCATCTATCTCTGGGTCATACTCGTTTCTATCTACTACAATTAAATAGCGTAACTCATCTAAATCTTTCTCTTCTATTTTACTCATTATATTTGGATATAGTTCGTTTAAATTCATATATTTTCTCCTTTTTTGTTAAGCTTAAAGCCAAAAGTTTTTTAAGTAGGGTCGGTTTACAGACCCTACAAATGTTAGTCTATCACATGCGTTCCAAAGCTGGAGCTTTGGAACGAGTTTAAAGCTTCACATCCAAAAAAGCTTTGTGCTTTTAGCCTTATGCTTAATGCATTTTTCCTTTAGCTGCCAACAACAGTTGGCTTATAGCTGATTGCATCAGTTGGGCATCTACTTAGGCAAAAGCCACACCCTGTGCATTTTACGTTATCTATAACTGGGTTGAACAATCCGTTAAACAGTATTGCATCTTCTATGCATGGCTCTTTGCAACTAAAGCATATTGTACTGTTATGAGCCATACAGCTCTCAAAAGAAATTGTAAATTTAGCATTTATCTGCTCTTTTTCTATATCTAAACTTAAAACTTCTCTTTTACACGCCTTTGCACAATCGTCACAAAATGTGCAACCACTCTTGCTAAAGTCTAAAAATGGTAAGCCATCTTCATCTATAAAAATTATCTTTTCATAACAAATTGTAGCACAATCTTTGCTTTCGCAACTTATGCACTCTTTCAAAAAAAGATCTTCGCTTTTTGCATAAGGAGGGCGAACTTTTAAGTTCTCCTCTCTTATTGTGTTAGTTACTGGAGTAGCCAATCTTTTAAAAAAATCACGCCTACTAGCCAAAACTATTTAACTCCGTTATTTATAACATCTACCAAGTTAGATTTACTCTTTAACTCATCTGTTAAACCATCTGATTTAAATGTATTACCAACTGCTGTTTTAATGTTAGCTTGTGGAGCATGACATTGAGAACAGTTAAATCTTGCATTACTTAAAGTTTTAAGTGAGTGCGCTACGGTTTTTACATCAGATGTATTGGTAATTGTTTTTCCCTCTTTAATAATTTCACCTTTATCACTAAGTTTTGTATTTGGTCTATAGTTTGTAAAGTGAGATTTTGGTAGAGGTGTTGCACCAACTGCTTTTGCTTTATCTGGCATATGGCATCCAAGACACTGGTTACTTTTTCTAGTAATTGGCAATAAACCCTCTACAGAGTGAGGAATCATTGGAGGTGCATTTACATAAGCTCTCTCAAATTTTGGTGCTGTTCCTGGTGCTGGTCTCTCATCTTTTGTACCTGCATCTGCTGGTGTTACTTTTTCATCAAATAGAGATGTTTTTCTAAGACCTAAAACATTCTCTTCTACCTCTTTTTTATTTCCTAAATCCTCTGCATCTAATCTTTTAGGGTCAGCAACTTTTGCATTAATATCTACAACTTTTTTAGCTTCTTCTTTTGGTGCTTCTGCTGCTTCAGCTGCTGGTGCAGCTTTTGTATCGCCACCACCTTTGATAGATGCTGCTATAGCCTCCATATCTGCATCGCTAAGAGCTTTTACTTGCCCTGTCATCATGCCTTTCATATCTCCACCATAAGTTCCATCTTTGTAACCTTTTAGAGCTTTTACAATATCCTCTTTGCTCATATCTTTTACAATTTTAGACTTACCTAAAGCCTTCTTTTCAAACTGTTGCCCATGACACCCTGCACAAGCTGCTGTGCTTGCTCCATAAAGAGCTGACGCAGCTAGTAGTGATCCAAGAGCTACTACCTTAATAGCTTTTACCATTTTCTCTCCTTCTATTTTTTTGCTAAATTTAAGATGCTAAAGTTTAGTGCATCATCATTACATACATCTATACATCTTCCACAGTTTGTGCACTCTATTTTACTAACTATCTCACTTCGTTTGCCTATCATATTAAGAACTTGTACCTCTGGACAAACCTCTTTACACTTCATACAGAGTGTACAGTTTTCGCTTGTATGATTAACACTAAGAAGTGCAAATTTTCCAATAATAGAGTGAACACCACCAAGTGGACAAATATGCCCACACCATCCATTTTTAACAACAAAAAGGTCAAACAAAAATATAGCAACAAGCAACCCAAGCCCAGCACCAAAGCCAAATATTACACCTCTATTTAGTATAGTTATTGGCGAGATAATCTCGAAAGCTGTTAAGCCGGTAATTGCAGACACAATAAGAGCTATAATTATCATATAGTATCTTAAGTTTCTGCTAATCCAAACTTTTCTCTCGATTTTATCTATATAGAGCTTTCGTCTAAGCAAAGCAGCCGCATCTGTAACCATATTTACCGGACATACCCAGCTACAAAAAGCTCTACCACCAATTACACCATAAATCAGAGCTATAGCAACTGCACCAAGCAGTGCCGTTGTTGCAACAGAAGCTCCAGCAGCAAACATTTGCAAAATTGCAAATGGATCACTAAGTGGCATTTTACCAAACAACATCGAACTTGATAAATCGCCTCTTAAGATATTCCAACCCCAATAGTTTCCTGCAAAGTAAAGAAACAAAAGCCCCAGCTGAACTACTCTTCTAAGAATTAAATATTTTATATTACTCCATTTCATTTAAAACTCCAACCCTTTATTTAAGTAATCCTCTGGCGACTTTTCGCTACGCTTATTGTGTGTTGTAACATCTGTTTGCACTCTATCTTTAACTCTTTGTTGATCTTTCTTATCCCAACCTTTAACATAGTGGTCTCCTGGTTTTCCAAGTGCCACTTCGCGAGGTAAAACATATATTGCTGGTTTTTCGGTAACACAAGCAACTTCGCAAAGTCCACATCCTGTGCATGTATCCATATTAACTTCTGGCTTTAAGAATGCGTGTTTTCCGGTTCTAGAGTTTCTGTCGTAAACTAACTTAATTGCATCATCTAGTAGTGGACAAGCACGATAACATGCATCGCACTGAATTCCCCAGTATGCTATACAAGAGTTTGTATCTACAACAGCAAGTCCCATATCCATCATCTTAAAGTCCAATTCACCAGTTTTCGAATTTGTTACTTTTGTAATATCTAAAGCCCCCGTAGGACAAGCTGGAACACATGGAATATCTTCGCACATATAGCATGGAACTCCATTTTCGATTACTTCACCTCTTATATGTCCATAAAGTAGAGTATCTACCAAAGTAGCTTCTCTTCTATCTACTGGCTTAAAGTATGGTGTTCCTGTTGTTACATTATCGTTTGCTTTTGCCATTTTAAGAGTTGGCTCTTTAAACTTGCCACTCTCTTTATCTATATTTTGGGGTCTAACCCTACAAGCTTCTGAGCAAAGCCCACACTTAATGCAAGTATTTAAAAAATCCTCTTCAGGTAGTGCTGCTGGTGGACGAAGTGTCAAAGGTGAACTCTTTGCTTTTGTAGCAAAGCCACCCCACAACAATACTCCCATTGCAGCCAAGCCACCATGGTGGGCTACATCTGTAAAAAATCTTCTTCTACTGCTAATTTCAGGCTTCTTCTCGTTGCTCATTGTTTAACCTTATGCTTTTGTAATCTTAACCGCACACTTCTTATAGTCTGTCTGCTTACTCATTGGGCAAGTTGCATCGAGTGTAACTTTGTTAATAAATACTTTCTCATCAAACCAAGGCACAAATACCAATCCTTGTGGTGGTCTGTTTCTTCCTTGAGTTTCAACTCTTGCTTTAACTTTACCTCTTCTACTCTCTACCCATACAAGCTCACCTCTTTTAACACCTTTTGCTTTAGCATCTTTAGGGTGCATATAGCAAAGTGCTTCAGGAACTGCACGATAAAGCTCTGGAACTCTCATTGTCATTGTTCCACTGTGCCAATGCTCTAGTACCCTACCTGTACATAACCATGTATCATACTTTTCATCTGGCATTTCTGGTGGATCCATGTATGGTCTAGCAAAGATTTTCGCTTTGTTTGCAAGTGGTTTTTTACCAGCTTTTTTATCTGGACCTTTAAGTGTTCCTGTAAATAGTTTTTTAGCAAGTGGTCCGTAGAACGCAAAGTCCCCAGTTCCTGCTTTTGCAGCATATGGGTCATATTTTGCATTAAATCTCCACTGTGTCTCTTTACCGTCAACAACTGGCCATTTAAGTCCTCTTACTTTGTGGTAAACATCAAATGGTGCAAGGTCGTGTCCATGTCCTCTACCAAACCATGCATACTCTTCGAATAGATATTTATGGATAAAGAAGCCATAACCTTTCCACTCTTTACCATCACTACCTTTAACTTTTCTGCTGTCACCTAATGTATCAGAGTCATCGAAACCTTTTAACAGTGGATCATCGATTGTGTATTTTTTTGCTTCTTTGTTAGCAAACAAAATTTCAAACATTGTTGTATCTTCTTTGTAGCCCATTTTTTTAGCTGCTTCAATAACGCTTGGAAGTGTTTTCTTTCTTGGTCCGCTTGGTGCATACTCACCCCAAACATCTTTAACAGTAAATCTCTTAGATAGCTCTACCCATTGCCATGTATCACTCATAGCTTCACCAACTGGTAGAACTTGCTGTTTCCAGTGTTGTGTTCTTCTTTCGGCATTTCCGTAAGCACCCCACTTTTCATAAATCATTGCACTTGGTAATACTAAGTCTGATACCATCGCACTAATTCCTGGGTAGCCGTCTGAAGTTACTAAGAAGAAATCTTCCATCTCTCTTGCTGCTTTAATCCAGTGGTTTGCATTTGCACTATCTTGATAAGCATTACATACATTTACCCATGCAAATTTAATTAATCCATCTTCGATATCTCTGTGAATTTTCATAATGTGTTGTTTACCAACTGGGTTAATAGTTCCCTCTGGAACCATCCATTTTTTCTCTGTTTTTGCTCTATGTTTAGGGTTTTTAACCATTAAGTCTGCTGGTAATCTATGACAGAATGTACCAACCTCTCTAGCTGTTCCACAAGCACTTGGTTGCCCTGTTAGCGAGAATGCTCCACTACCTGGTCTTGCTTGTTTATTTAGCATAAAGTGAACATTGTAGCTAAGTGTATTTACCCAAGTTCCTCTTGTGTGTTGGTTCATACCCATTGTCCAGAAACTTACAACTTTTCTATCTTTTTCTATATATAAATCAGCTAACATTTTTAGCTTTTTCTTAAAGCTCTCTAAACTCTCATTTGGATCACCTTTTGCAATTTCAGCAGTATAATCAAGTGTATATGGCTCTAAAGATTTTTTATACTCTTCAAACTCAATCATCCAGTGAGCAAGTGTTCCGGCTCTCATTTTCATTTTATCACCAGCTTTAACTCCATATGGTGCAAGTGCTGGACCCTCTTTTTTAGAGATAGTTTTTTCCATCTCTTTATTGATAATCTCCATCTCTAAGTCAGAGTATTTACCATCTTTTAAAGACTTCTCACCAGCTCTTCTCATACCATAACCGATATTTCTTGGACCTGCTGTAAATACAATATGCTTTTGAATGAAATCCCAATCTATAATATCCTCTTTACCACCACCTTTTTTATCTCTCATTACAATCTCTCTTGCAATGTAGTTCCAAAGTGCTAAATCCGTATTTGGAGAGA
>CAMZLH010000064.1 GCA_947311565.1 uncultured Nitratifractor sp. | reverse complement strand
CTTAGGGCTACTTGCATAATATTTAGATATCTTATCTAATTTTTTTGCTATAGCTGGCATATCCTCTTTTTTGGCAATATTATGAATATTTAAACTACTATATCGAAGTTGCTCTTTCTTACCTTTATGCCAACTTAACACCTCTCTTGAGCGCTCTACAAACTCTTTGTATTTCACTAATGTATCACTACTATTATTAAGCTTCAATGCTTTTTTATACTCTATGGTGGCATCATCAAAATCACCTACTAACTCATGTACCATAGCTTTAAAAATAGCTACATCTATTAGCTTATCTTTAGATAAATTTGATGGCACTCTCTTTAGATAGAAAAGAGCTTCATATGCACTCTCCTCTACCCTATCTCTTAATATATCTTCTGCTCTTTTAATGTATAGATTTGTACTTTGCAATGCAAGTTTTTTTAACTTTAGATATATAATATTTTCTTGTATTTCATGCTTAATAGTAATATCTTTGTTCTCTTTTAAATTTAACTCTTGCTTACTAATTTCTAAATCTAATAGTTCATTTGGTTGCAATTGAATAGAGCTTCTTTTATTGCCACCCTTAATATTTAGCATAGAAGATACATTAAAGCGTATAGTCTCTAATACAGAGTCATATTTATTAAATACATACTTCAACATAATAACCTCATCTATTTTATAATAGTCCCATTTTACCGTATATCTATATTTTTTTGCTTAAAGAGAAGAGAAAGAGACACTTTTTAACCACTTGTTTTATAGTTAACAATATTTCAGATAAAATGCCGATTATATCGAAGTATATCAGAATATATTTATATTTTATTTTAATATAAATATATTTGCACAATAACTCTATTAAATTTAATATAAAAATCTAGAAATTGAATTTTTTTCCATTTATTAATGTATAGTTATATTTAGAGATTGCTCCATATATTGCTAAATATAACATTATAAAACTTATTAATAGAAGAGTTGAAGATATATAATATAGTAGTATAAATTTAGTTGCAATTATTAATGTAAATATAGCAACAATAAAGATATATAGATTAATTTTAGCATATTTTGGAGAGATAACCTCATACATCATTGGTGCATCAAAATAGCCTTTTGCATTTAGATGGAACCAGACTAAAAATGGTACTATTTTATAACTCATTGCAAAGAGTATTGAAATAGCAAATGAGACAAATAGTGTTGCACTTAAAATAGTTGATATATCTAATATATATACTATACCAAAGAGAGATAAGGATATCATACCAACTATCCAAAACCAGAATGTAGCATCACTAATTGGGCGTTTTTTACGTTTAATATTAATAAGTGTATATATGGCATGAAACATATAAATAGCAATTACTATATTGATTACACTACTAAATATAGGAATAAACTGATTAAATGAGTAGAGCAATAACAAGATAAAAATAGAGATCGGTAGATAGTTACTATATATCTTTTTATACGAAGGTGCAACATAGAACATCTCAATAACTTGAAAAGATACAGATACAATAAGCATAGCAATCCAACCAAATAGTGCAATATTAAAGTGTAACGCTTTTAAATTTAAGTAGTTAATATCTATCTCGAATCCTGCTCTTAAACTAAGCATTAAAATACCTAACATAGCTGCTAGAGCAAATAGTAAAATAGATACTAGCATTCCTTTAGATGAGCTACTATGCTTAATCTTAAAAAGCTCTTTAGAAATAATATAGACCGAGCTAAATATTGCTAGTGATAGAAAAATCATAGCAAAGATAGTTAATATTGTATTAGTGTACAGAAAAGATGTAACCAAAAATATAGTTCCAATTGCTAAGGTATATGTAACTCTAATTGCAATATTTTCTGGAGACTTAATAAATACACCACATAATACTGGCATCATCTGAAATAGAGCACCCAACATAAAAGAGCCCATTAAGCCAAGTGTTAAGGTGTGAGTTAGAGCTAAGGTTTTAGAGCTAGATATATCTGTTAAACTATCGTGCCAAAAAAAAAGCATAATAGAAGCGACTAAACCAAATATTGATCCAATTAAAAATAGTCTGAGTACAACCATTATTGGTGGTGCTTGATTTAATGATAATCCACTATTTTGAAACATTTAGACCCTTACATAGATATACTGATCTAAATTAACAGATCTATTTGGAGATATGATTATATGCCAATTCCCATCATCTTTGAGTTCAGATAGTAAATTTAAATTATGTTCACTTGCAAGCGCTAATAGTGGTATAGGCTCTCTTCTGTGCAACATATAAAAGTAGCTACTCTCATCTAATTGCTTTAAGCTAGCTATTGCCTTCTCTAACGGTTCAGGGTGTTCTAGATGTCTAGCATCTAAAAATATCTCTCTCAAAGAGATAACTCCTCCATTTTAGATATTAAGACTTCTACTTTAGTGTTGTCAACTAATCTATCTGCCATCGCATATAACATCTGCTCTTCTTTCATATTGTGTTGTTGAAGTAGTATCATCATTGACTCGGCTAACGATAGATATGCATCTTTATCTTCACTCTCTATTGCTTGTGCCATTTTACCCATTAGTCCTCTTACTTGCTCATGCTCATACTTCATAACCATTGTTGGTCCATCACTACTTCCTGTAAGCTCCTCAAATAGTGGAAAAAACTGCTCCTCCTCTTTTTTAAAGTGTAGTAGTGTATCATCTGCAAAGTTTAAAAACTCCTCTTTAGTCTCGACAAAATCACCCTTTGCAGCTGCTGCTTCTGCTTTTGCAAATTTATTATCGCACTCTCTATGCTCTTTTGTTAAATAGTTTGCTATACTCAATTTTGCTCCCTTACTTTTTTAATATAACGAGTTATGAACTAAGTCCATAACTCTACGCTAACGCTGAGTTACCTTCGGCAGGTAGCCCTCGCGCTTTGCGCTTTTCCTTTGAATCAACAGGTTATGAACTAAGTCCATAATCTGTTGATTTATATCTAGTAGCCTTTATACTTTAGTTGCAATCTCTTGCCACTTATCTTTATTTGTTAATATATACTCTACTCTAGCTTGCCAAAGCTCTTTAAAGAGATCTTGTTCATCATTGGTTGCTATTCCTTGTAGAGATTTTTGCATAAGCTCTTGCATTTTTGGATTACCTGGAACTTTAGATAAATCTACATTTATAGTTACACTTTTGCTATTATCTAATCTTGTTACTCTAACTAAACCTTCTACATCTGAAACAGAAAAGTTTAATAGATCTCTCTTATTAAACTTTCCTCCAATTCCTGAAAACCCACCATCATCGCTTGCTCCACAAATATAACCTATAACTGTACCAATAACACCTGTAACTCCAGAGTTTTTTGGCTCTTTAAGCTCTATTTGTATTGCACCTCTTGTTGGGACTTCATCTTTAAATAACTCATTTAAAGCAACTTTAGCAGCCACAAAACTACTAGCAACTGTTGGGCAAGAGTGGCTAGCTAGTTTAACACAGTCTAAGTAGTTAATCTCTACCGTACCATCTTTAGTAGCACCTAAAAAGTTTGATAGCTCATCTTTTAGTATAAATGGTTCTACTAAATCGTAGAATTTTGGATACTCCAATATAGCCTCCTCTTAATAATTTGTTAAATTTTAACAAAATTAGCTATCTTTTTTAATGATTTATATCAAAAACTCTATAAAATTAAATATAAATGAGTAATATTAACTAAAACATTAGGGCACAAAATGGCAAAAGCGATACTACTATTAAATATGGGTGGACCTAGCAGTATAGATGAAGTTGAGATATTTTTAAAAAATATGTTTGCAGATCCATACATTTTACAAACAAATTCATTAATGAGAAAAATAGTTGGTTCTATAATTGTAAAAAAGAGATTAGATGAGGCAAAAGAGAACTATATTACTATAGGAGGTAAGTCTCCACTGTTAGAAATTACAAACTCTTTAGCAAAGAGGGTAGAGAGTATTAGTGGTACTAAAACTTATCCCGTAATGAGATATGTACCACCATTTGCAAAAGTTGTTTTAGAAGAGCTAAAGAGTCAAAATATAGATGAAGTAATACTGTTTTCTATGTATCCACACTACTCCAGCACTACTACTAAATCTTCTATTGAGGATATAATTGATAGTGCTAAAGAGATTAATTATAGTCCAATATTTACTACAATAGAGAGGTACTACAGTAGTAGTGATTTTGTAGATATACAGTGCTCTTTAATTAAAGAAGCTTTAGGAGAGACTAATGAGAGAGAGATTAAATTAATAATCTCTGCTCTTGGTTTACCACTAGATATTATTAATAGTGGAGACCCATACCAAAAAGAGATTGAGGCGAATGTAGATCTAATAGAGAAGAGGCTTCAAGAGATAGGTTTAAACTTTAAAGAGATAGAGTTAGCCTATCAATCTAAGGTTGGTAATGGTACATGGCTAGAGCCAAACTTAGTTGATGTATTAAGAAATCCAACAAACCTTAATGTTTTAATATTTCCTATTGCCTTTACAATTGATAATTCAGAGACGATATTTGAACTACATATTGAACATAAAGAGATAGCAACAAAACTAGGATACAAATATTATAAAGTTGCTAAATGCCCTAACAACTTAGATGAGTTTGCAAACTTTATTATTAAAAATTGTCATAAATAGTAGCTAATGAGATAAATAGTTATATAATCTATAATTGAAGAAGTAAATTGACAATTGGTATATATGATATTTTTGCTATAATGGCAACTATTTTAATATAGATTAAGGGATGATATGAAGATTGCTATTGCAGGTACAGGTTATGTGGGGTTAAGTAATGGGCTTTTGTTGGCTCAGAATAGTGAAGTTGTCGCTTTAGATATAGTTCCCGATAAAGTAGAGATGATAAATAGGGGTATCTCGCCTATAGAAGATGAGCTAATCGAGGAGTACCTAAAGCTAGATAGTTTAAATTTTAGGGCTACTTTAGATAAAGAAGAGGCGTATAAAAATGCAAAATTTATTATTATTGCTACACCTACAGATTATGATCCAGAGAGTAATTTTTTTAATACAAAAAGTATTGAAGCCGTTATTACTGATATCTTAGATATCAATAAAGATGCTGTAATCATTATTAAATCTACAGTCCCTGTTGGCTATACAAAAGAGATGAAGAGTAGATTTGGTACAGAAAATATTATATTTTCACCAGAGTTTTTAAGAGAGGGTAAGGCACTCTATGACAACCTATATCCAAGCCGTATTATTGTTGGAGAGAAGAGCAAAAGAGCAGAAGAGTTTGCTAACTTATTATCTAGTGGTGCAAAAAAAGAGAGTATAGATATTCTACTTACAGACTCTACAGAGGCAGAGGCGATAAAGTTATTTGCCAATACATACTTAGCGATGCGTGTTGCATTTTTTAATGAACTAGATAGTTACGCACTAAAACACAATCTAGATACAAAGCAGATTATAGATGGAGTTGGACTTGACCCTAGAATTGGAACACACTACAACAATCCAAGCTTTGGTTATGGAGGCTACTGCTTGCCAAAAGATACAAAACAGCTTCTTGCAAACTACAAAGATGTACCAAGTAATATTATAGAAGCTATTGTTAATGCAAACTCTACAAGAAAAGATTTTATTGCAGATAGTATAATTGATAAAAATCCGAAAGTTGTTGGTATATATAGGTTAGTCATGAAGAGTGGTAGCGATAACTTTAGGAGCTCTGCAATTCAAGGAATTATGAAGAGAATTAAGGCTAAAGGCATAGAAGTTGTTGTTTATGAACCTGCTTTAGGTGATAGTGAGTTCTTTAGATCTAAGGTAATTAAAGATTTGGATGAGTTTAAAAGAGTTAGCGATGTTATAGTAGCAAATAGATTAGAGCCAGAGATAGAAGATGTTAAAAATAGTGTCTATACAAGAGATATATTTAATAGTGATAGTTAGGAGATAAAATGAGTGAAATTACAAAGTGTCTTTTCCCTGTAGCTGGATATGGAACAAGATTTCTACCAGCTACAAAGGCAGTTGCAAAAGAGATGTTGCCAATTTTAACAAAACCTTTAATTCAATATGGAGTAGAAGAGGCTGTTAGCGCTGGTTGCAATACAATTGCAATGGTTACAAGTAAGCATAAAAAAGCTATAGAGGATCATTTTGATACCCATAGTGATATAGAGAATGCTATAAAAAGTACCTCAAAAGAGTGCCTAGTCTCTAACTTAAATAGCTTAATTAGTAGTGCTGATTATATATTTGTACGACAAAAGTATATGAGAGGTTTAGGAGATGCCATATTAACTGGAGAACCATTAATTGGAGATGAACCATTTGCAGTTATTTTAGCAGACGATCTATGTTATAACGCAGATGACACTGTATTAAAACAGATGGTTGAAATATATAATGAACACAAATGCACTGTAGTAGCAATAGAGGAGATAGATACTCAAGAGACAGATAGGTATGGTATTGTATCTGGTAGAGCGCTCTTTGGTAGAGATGACTTAATTAGAGTAGACTCAATGGTGGAGAAACCTGATCCTAAAGATGCACCAAGTAACTTAGCTATTATTGGAAGATATATACTAACATCTGATATATTTGATATACTAAGAGAGACAGAAGCTGGTGCTGGAGGAGAGATTCAAATTACTGATGCTATTAATAAACAAGCCAAAGAGGGTAAAGTATTAGCTTACAAATTTAGAGGTAGAAGATTTGATTGTGGACAAGTAGATGGTTTTGTTGAAGCTACAAACTTTTTTTATAGTAAAGGGTAAAGATGGAGTACGAGAAGGGTTTTTATCAGATTCGCTCAAATGAAGAGATTTTAAAAAAGATAAAGTTAGAGCGTGAGAGCATAGGTTACTATGAACTACCTTTTGCAGATACTACACATATTAAAGAGTTTGCTCAAGATATTAAACAGAAATATATTATTGTAATAGGAATAGGTGGTAGCTCACTAGGAGCTAAAGCAGTTTACGATTTTTTAAAGTACAAAAAAAACTTCTCTAAAAAATTAATATTTTTAGATACAACTGATCCTATTGATATAAAAGATAAACTTGAATCTATAGATATTAATAATACTCTTTTTATTACAATAAGCAAAAGTGGTTCTACCGTAGAGACAATTGCAATTTTAAAATATCTATCAACTATTATAGAGCTTAATAGAGACAATCATACTATTATAACTGAAGTTGGTACATCGCTATTTAAGTATGCAGAGAGTTTAAACCTTAAGATTTTTGATATACCTAAAAATGTTGGTGGTAGATTTTCTCTCTTTAGCAGCGTTGGATTGGTACCTTTAGCTTGCGCTGGAGTAGATATTGATAATATGTTAAATGGAGCTAAAAAAATATATAGAAGCTTCTTTGAGCAAGAGTCAAGTTATAATATATTAATGGAGAAGGCTAGATTTATTGTAGAGAATAAACAACGCTTTAATATTAATGTAATCTTTAGCTACTCATCAGCACTTGAAGGGTTTAACAGGTGGTATGTGCAGCTCTGGGCTGAGAGTTTAGGTAAGTTAAATATTAATGGTACAAGACAAGCACTAACACCAGTAGGACTTATTGGACCAATTGATCAACACTCATTTTTACAGCTCATAATGGAAGGAAAGAGGGACAAAACCGTAACTTTTATTAAAGTAGCAGATTTTGAAGAGCAGATTCTTATTCCTGAAAACACGCCAATTAGTGAATTAAATTACTTAGAGGGTGTTAGCTTCTCTAAACTTATAGATATGCAAGCTGATGCAACAATTAAGGCAGTAAAAGATGAACAAGATATTCCATATGATGTTATTACTATAGATAAAATAGATGAGTATAATATTGCAGAGTTAATATTTAAATATGAGCTACTTGTTTCAGTAATAGGCTCTTTTTTACAGATTGACACTTACAATCAACCAGGTGTAGAGTCTGGTAAAATTATTTTGAAAGATAGATTAAAAGGATTAAAGTAATGGTTTTAATTACTGGAGGGGCAGGTTATATAGGAACACATACATTAATTGAACTCGCAAATGCTGGATATAATTTTATTGTTTATGATAATTTATCTAACTCTTCAAGAGAGTCACTAAGCAGGGCCGAACAGATTATAAAAAAAGATATCACTTTTATAGAAGGAGATATTAGAGATAGCGAAAAGTTAGATTCAATTTTTAGAGAGTATAAAATTGATTCAGTAATTCATTTTGCAGGTTTAAAAGCTGTAGGCGAATCGGTTCAGAAACCACTAGATTACTATGATAACAATATTAGTGGTACAGTAAAATTACTAGAGTCTATGAATAAAGTAAACTGCAAGAAGATAATATTTAGTTCATCTGCAACTGTATATGGAGATCCAAAAGTTGTTCCAATAACTGAAGAGTCTGATGTTGGAGTAGGTCTTACTAATCCATATGGAAGAAGTAAATACTTTATAGAAGAGATATTAAAAGATCTTTATAGATCTGATAGTAGCTGGAAGATTATAATATTAAGATACTTTAATCCTGTTGGGGCACATAGTAGTGGTTTAATTGGAGAAGACCCAAATGGAGTACCTAATAATTTAATGCCATATATTACACAAGTAGCTGTTGGTAAGTTAAAGTATCTAAATGTATTTGGCGATGACTACCCAACAGATGATGGAACAGGTGTTAGAGACTACATACATGTAGTTGATTTAGCTAATGGACACCTTAAGGCTCTAGAGTATATCGATAGATTAAAGAATATAGAGATATTTAATTTAGGTACAGGGGTGGGATACTCTGTTCTAGATATGATAAGTGCATTTAAAAAAGCTTCAGGTAAAGAGATAGAGTATAAAATTGCGCCAAGAAGAGATGGAGATATTGCAGCGTGCTATGCAGACTCCACCTATGCCACAGATAGATTAAAGTGGATAGCTAAAAGAGATATTGAAGATATGTGTAGAGAGTCATGGAACTGGCAAAGTAAAAATCCTAATGGATACTCTAAATAGAGAGATATGCTATAGATGTACTCTATAGTACCTAGTAGAGAAATCACTTTTAAGCATAATAGCATCTAAATGTACTGGCACAAGCACTTTTAATACTGGTACATCAGTATCAGAGTATATTTTTCTCTCTAGTTTTTTTAGATACCCTTTTGCTTTATCATTTCTAATTTTTAGATCATGAAGTATTGTATATGCATCTTTTTTTGATTTATCATATTTTAGAGCATCAGGATGAAGAAAAAGTGTATTACTAAGCTCATTTTTTAATCTTGTAGTTACATAATCTACCATATTTGCATTTTGTTTATTAATCTTAGCTAGCGTTAATGTGACAATAGCAATTATAAGAACAGATACGATTATCTCAATTATAGTAAAAGCTTTTTTCAATACCAATCTCCTT
>CAMZLH010000063.1 GCA_947311565.1 uncultured Nitratifractor sp. | reverse complement strand
TTGACTGATGAGAAGTTTAAAGATGAAGAGTGGGAGCCTAAGATTATTGTTAAGCTTGACAGAAGCGATAACTCTATATCGGTTATAGATAATGGTATAGGGATGAATGAAGAGGATTTAATTAATAATCTTGGGACTATTGCAAAGTCTGGAACAAAGGCGTTTTTGGAAGAGCTTGAGAAGAGCAAAGATGGCAAGATAGATAGTAATCTAATTGGTCAGTTTGGTGTTGGGTTTTACTCGGCTTTTATGGTTAGTGATGCTATTGATGTTGCTACAAAGAGGGCTTCTGAGGAGCAAGCGTATAAGTTTAGCAGTGATGGCAGTGGTGAGTTTGAGATTAAGCCTATTGTAAAAGAGAGCCATGGCACAGTTGTGCATGTTAAGTTAAAAGATGATGCTTTAGAGTTTTTAGATAAGTGGAAAGTAGAGGAGATTATTAAAAAATACTCTAACCATATTCCATATAAAATTTACATTAACTATGTAGATACTGTTAAAGAGGGCGAAGAGGAGAGAGAAGAGACTAAAACAGAACTTGCAAACGAGGCTACTGCTCTTTGGACTCTACCAAAAAGCGAGATTAAAGCTGATGAGTATAAAGAGTTTTACAAAACTAACTGGCACGATATGGAGGATCCTCTAACATGGGTTCATACAAGTGCAGAGGGCTCTTTGGAGTATAAGACTCTGTTTTTTATACCAAAGGTAGCACCTGCAGATATTTATAGAGCCGACTTTAAACCAGGAGTTAAGCTATATATTAAGAGAGTATTTATTACTGATGAAGAAAAAGAGCTATTGCCTCTGTATCTGAGATTTGTTCGTGGTATTATAGATAGCGAAGATTTGCCACTAAATGTAAGCCGTGAGATTTTGCAAGAGAATAGAGTTTTAGCAAATATTAAACAAGCTTCGGTTAAGAAGGTTTTAGGGGCTATTAAGAAGTTGAAAGATGATGAGTTTAAAACATTTATAGAGCAGTATAACAAGCTTATTAAAGAGGGTATCTTTACAGATGCTTTAAATAAAGATGCACTACTTGAGATTGTTAGATATAAATCGAGTGTGGTTGATGAGATGACCTCTTTGAGTGATTATATTGAGCGAGAGAAAGATAAAGAGGATAGAGCTAAAGATATTTACTATATTGTAGGCGATGATGAGCAGATTTTAAGACACTCTCCACTTCTTGAGGCTTATAAAAAGGCTGGTTTAGAGGTGCTTATTATGGATGAGAAAGAGATAGACGAAGTTGTAGCACCTGCAATTGGCGAGTATAAAGAGTGGAAAATTGTTGATGTATCTATTGTAGAGCCTCCTGTTAGTGCTTCTAAAGAGGAGATTGAAGAGATAAATAAGAGCTATGAAAGCCTAACTAAGCAGATAAAAGAGATTTTAGGTGATGAAGTAAAAGATGTAAAAGTAACTACAAGGCTAACAGATAGCGACTCTTGTGTGGTGCCTGATAGTGAAGACCCAATGGCTTCTATGCGTCATATATTTGCTCAAATGGGACAAGAAGCACCAAAATCACCAATGATTTTAGAGCTAAATGCAAATAGCGATACAATAAAAGCACTAAACAGTAGCAGCGATATGGAGCTGTTAGAAGATAGTGCTTGGATACTATTTGATAGTGCTTTGCTTTCGGAAGGTCTTGAGCCTGTAAATAAAGTTGAGTTTGCTAAGAGAGTAGGGAAGTTGCTTCGTAAGGCTAATTCTTAAACCATAAAGCTAAAAAGCTTTATGGTTGAAACTTTTTATGAAACAAGGCTTTGCCTTGTGTTTTATTTTACTCATTAAACTGAACCTATGGTTTAATAACTTTTGCTATAATTTCACAATTACATTTAAAAAAGGTTTAATATGAATTTTATAGAAAAGATTTTTTTAGGTTTTTCAAAAGAGAGAAGGGCAACAGCAATTGCTACATTAACTGCTGTTGTTTTGGCTATTTTTAAATTAGTTATCGGAATCATGAGTGGTTCTGTTGCACTACTTGCGAGTGCGGTTGATAGTGTTCTTGATACTGCTATATCTATTTTTAACTTCTTTGCTATCAAAAAAGCCGAAGAGGCACCAAATGAAGAGTTTCAGTATGGTAAAGGCAAAGTTCAAGCAATTGCTGGGGTTATAGAGGGCGTTATTATTACTCTATCTGGAATATATATTATTGTAGAGGGTATAAAGAAGATTATCTACGATAACCCAACAACTCACCTTGGGGCTTCTGTTTGGGTTATGGTTATATCTATTGTTGTAACATGGTTTTTGGTTAAGTACCTTGAGAGCATTGCAAAAGAGACAGATAATATTGTAATTAAAGCCGATGCACTGCACTATAAAGCGGACCTTTTAAGTAATGGAGCTGTTTTGGTTGCTCTGTTTATTGTGTGGATTAGTGGGTTTGATATTGTAGATGCGATATTTGGTATAGCAATTGGCGCTTATATTATATACTCTGCTTATGAGATTATTGAAGAGTCTATTTTAATTTTGTTAGATAGATCTTTAGATGGTGAAATTGTATCTAAAATTGGTGAAATAATAGCAAATGCTCCAGAGGTTAGAGGGTACCACTACCTAAAAACAAGAACCGATGGAACACACAATTTTGTAGATTTCCATATGGTTTTACACCCAGAGATGACCGTTTTAGAAGCACACGATATTGCAGAAGAGATTATAGAAAAAATTATTGCACTAGATAAAAACAGGGGTTGGTTAATAAACCCACACTTTGATCCACACGATGATGAGGAGCAAAATATACTATACTTTAATGGCAAAGCAGATGACGCCTAAAATATATTTATGCTCACCTAAAAGATTTGATGGGGTAGAGTATCTACCCATGATTTCGTTTAATAGAGTAGCTAATGAGTTAGACCTAAGTGGCTTTGATGCAATAATTTTTACCTCTAAACAAGCTGTTGTATATGCAAATGAGTTAAATAGCCAGTGGAAGCAAAAGCTAATACTTGCTGTTGGAAAAGCTACTGCCAAAGAGGCGTTAAGGCTTGGGGCAAATAGTGTTTATAACCCTACAGAGTTTTATGGAGAAGAGTTAGCAAATGATATTTTAGTAAAGTTTAGAGATAAAAAAATAGTATATTTACGACCAGCAGTTGTTGCATTTGATAGTATATCTTTGTTGCAAAAAGCAGGAGTTGATGCAAAAGAGATAATAATTTACGAAACTAAGTGTATAGAGTATAAAGATAGAGAGCTTGAGAGAAGCTCTATTGTTATCTTTACCTCTCCATCTACAATAAAATGTTTTTTTAATTCGTTTAAATGGGATGAAACTTTTAAAGCTATTGTAATTGGCAAAACAACACTAAAAGAGCTTGATAGTAATATTAAAGCGTTTGTGGCAGATGAGCCTACAATTGATTCTTGTATTAAAAAAGCACAAAATATAGAAAATATTTAATTTTTTTGTCGATATTATATACATATATTCAATTTTATGATATAATTCAAATATAGTTTAAAGATTATAATTAATTGTAAATTTTAAGCTGTACTTAATATAATACCGCCTGAGTGGTTCGCCTATATTGCATATGGGGTCCAACATTAAACTTTAGGGGGACATGTAGTTAAGCTTGTGAGTGGGTGGCTTTGTTTGAGCTAGGCTATGCCAGCGAGAAGTTGCCCCCTAATGGCTACTCTCTCCTCCGCCGTTGGCTTATTAGGGCCGACACCAGCAACTACGGCCACTTGGGTATTTATTTTAACCAATATATCTATTAGATTTATTGCATAGATATATCATTTATTGATCACCACCTTTAATTAACTATTTTCTTAATTTAGCTAAGACTTAGTATAAACCTTCTAAATATCTTCTATAGATAAATAATCTAATTTAAAATATCATTTAGATATAATCTTTAAAAAATTATTGGAGAGATTATGGGTAGAGCATTTGAGTATCGTAAAGCTGCAAAAATGAAGAGATGGGGGACAATGTCTAGACTATTCCCTAAACTTGGGAAAGTTATAACTATGGCGGCAAAAGAGGGCGGTTCTCCAGATCCTGATATGAACTCTAAGCTCAGAACGGCAATTTTGAATGCTAAAGCACAAAATATGCCAAAAGATAATATAGAAGCAGCAATTAAGAGGGCATTTAGCAAGGATTCTGCAGATATTAAAGAGATAATTTATGAAGCAAAAGCACCTAATGGCGTACAGATGATTGTAACATGTGCTAGTGATAATAATACAAGAACAGTTGCAAATGTTAGATCTATCCTTAAAAAAGGCTCTTCTGAGATGTTGACAAGTGGAGCACTTAATTATATTTTTAGTAAAAAGGCTGTATTTGAGTTTGATAAATCTGAAGATATCGATTTAGAAGAGTTAGAGTTAGAACTAATAGATTATGGATTAGAAGAGATAGAAGAGGATGTAGAACCACAAGAGAGTGGAGATGATAAAGAGATAATTCGTGTATATGCTGAGTTTAGTAGTTTTGGAGACTTAACAAAAGCTTTAGAAGATAAAAATATAGATATTAAAAAAGCAAATATTGAGTATATTGCAACAACACCTATCGAGATAGATAATGAAGAGCATCTTGAAGAGATAGAGACATTAATAGAGAAACTAGAAGAGGATGAAGATGTTCAAAAAGTATTTACAAATATAGCATAATGGATATTGTAATATCATTAGATAGAGTAGAGCAACTTAAGCTCTACTCTAAGTTAATAGAAAAAGATATATCTAATATTTTAGATGAAGCTCTAGAAGAGTACTTTATTAAAGTAGAAAAAGAACTTCAAGAGAAAAATTTAGAGAATGAAAATATGCTTACAAACCTAAATTATGATGAGTTTTGGGATGGAGTTGATATTTAATAACTTTAGTGTGATAATAGCCATGAATTATAGGGTAAATTAAAGTTTCTTAATAAAAGCCCAAAGGGAAGCTATGGTACTTCGTAGAAGTTAGCTTGATACTATCTTCTTTTTTTATAAAACTCTACTCTAAATTCTTTAAATCTGCTATTTAAAATAGCTTCTCTAGCATCACTCATTAATTTTAGGTAGTAGTGTAGGTTATGTATAGTTGCTAACCTAAAATATGTTATCTCTCTAGCGCGAAATAGATGGTTTAGGTATGCTCTAGAGTAGTTTTTGCAGCTATAACAACTACAGTTATTATCTATTGGATTACTATCTTCTTTATATCTTGCAGCTTTTATATTTACTTTTCCAAATGTTGTAAATAGTGTTCCATTTCTTGCATTTCTAGTTGGCATTACACAATCGAACATATCTACACCTCTATAGATATTCTCTATTAAATCTTCTGGTGTACCTACACCCATAAGGTAACGAGGTTTATCTTTTGGCATAAATGGTGTAGTAAACTCTACTGTATCATACATTGCTTGATTCTCTTCGCCAACACTTAAGCCACCTATTGCAAAACCATCGAAATCTAGTTCACAAAGCTCTGTTGCTGATATTTTTCTAAAATCAAAATCTGTTCCACCCTGAATAATAGCAAATATATTTTGGTGTTGTGCTATACCTTTACTCTGTTGATCTCTATGGTAATTAATAGACTCTTTTGCCCATTTTGTTGTTCTTTTAATAGATGCAGCAATTCTCTCTTTCGTTGCAGGTAGGGCTACTAAATCATCTAGAATCATCATAATATCACTATTTAAGTTGTATTGGATATCTATTACTTTTTGTGGTGTAAATTTATGTTTAGATCCATCTATGTGGCTTCTAAAAAGAATACCATCTTCATCTATTTTTACATTATCACTTAAAGAGAAAGCTTGAAAACCACCACTATCAGTTAAGAAGCTTTTATTAAATTTTGTGAAGTTATGTAGCCCACCTTGATTTTTTATAAGCTCATCTCCTGGTCTAAGGTATAGGTGGTATGTATTGCCTAGTATTATCTCTGGTTTTAAGATCTCTTTTAAATCTACTGCATCTAATGCTTTTACTGCACCTACTGTTCCAACTGGCATAAAGAGAGGTGTTTTGATGGTAGAGTTTGCAGTTTTGATTGTACATGCTCTTGCTTGGTTGTCGATATTGTCTATACTAAATTTCATTATGTTATAATGCCTTAAATATTTTATTACGAATTTTATCTAAAAAATATAAAAGAGGAATATGAGTAACATTTTAATTATTGCAGATGGTGAAATATCTAAAAAGTTTATAGATAGATTAATTGAGAAAAGAGTTTCGAGTCATAACTATATAGTTATGACTAAAGAGATCGAAGAGTATAAGCAGAGCTCCTTTATAGAGTATATAGCTGTAGATGCTACAAGTATATATCGATTAAGAGAGATATGCAGAGAGGATAGATTTAGTGCTTTGTATATTGTTGTAGAGAATATGAGTGAGTCTAAAGAGATCTATAAAAATATACGTAGTTTAAATAAAAAAGTAAGAGTAGTAGCTTTTGATAGTTTAGATTGCTATAAAGATGTAGATGATCTAAACTTAAATAGTGTAGATATGAGTACCATTATATCAAATAGGCTATATGACTTTTTGCCAAGTGTGCCTGTTACGGCACAAACAATAGGTCTGAATGAGGGCGAAATAATGGAAGTAAATATTCCATTTAGCAGTATTTATGCATTTAGATATATTAGTTCTATACCTCAAATTAAGTGGCGAATTGTAGCTATATATAGAGACAATAAGCTTTTTTTACCAACAAATGCAACAATGATTAGACCTAGAGATAGACTACTACTAGTTGGTAAGCCACAAGTTCTAAGTAG
Organism: uncultured Nitratifractor sp.; assembly: GCA_947311565.1. Taxonomy (GTDB): domain Bacteria; phylum Campylobacterota; class Campylobacteria; order Campylobacterales; family Sulfurovaceae; genus JAADEQ01. The sequence goes on along the minus strand of CAMZLH010000063.1, from coordinate 13,256 downwards.
TGTTTACGGAAGAATAAATAGTAAAAATAGTAAATTTCCAGAGCCTTTTGGAAAAAACTTCTATCTATATTTAGATATTGATAAAGATAGTAAAAGAGCATTAGAGTATATTGATGAAGCTATATATATGCTTGATAAGTTTGATGATAAAGAGTTGATTATAAGAGTTGTAAATCCAAATGATTTCGATATAGTCAATAAAATTAAAGAGTATGAGAGTGTTAAGACAAGAGTTTTTTTATCTTATGTAGATGTTACTGAGGGTGATATTGCAACAGATATTCAAAATTTTGAGATTGGAATGATTTTTTTATCTGAGAGTACACTAAGTAGTAATAGTTTTAGTAAAAAACTTTATGCATATAAAAAATTAGTATATATATTTGGTAATAGTAAGATCTCTCAAATAAAAGAGGCAACAGTTATTAGAAGTGCTAGTAAAGAGCTTGAAGAGATATCATCTATAGCCTTTTACATTGCTGAGACACTCGGTGTTAAGTTGTCTTTAAGAGAGTATGAGCCAGATGGTAAATTTGCTGAGAGTAGAGTAGTAGCTGAGCACTATGAGACACTTGCACAAGTGCATAATGTTAAGCTAGAGATTGTACAAGAGAAGAGAAACCCGATAAAAGCGACAAAGGGACTAGAGAGTGTATTAGTAGTTATACCATTTAGGAGAGATATAAGCTTTAATGGTTTTATTTCGCTTTTTAAGAGAGATATAGATAGCTTGCTACTTAAAACAAATAATCATCCTAAACTGCTAATATCAACTGAACAGTAGCCTTTTTCTTATATATTTTTGAGTAAAATATATAAGAGAGGCAGACTCTAACTAAAAGTAATTAATATCTATTAAATGGTATTAAATCTTTTAGTTAGAAATATTAAAAAATAGGTTAAAAATTATGATAATACCAATTAAAATTGAATCTAGTGATAGCAAAGAGTATAATATACATATAGAAAATTTACAAAATATAGAGTTTGATACAAAAGTAGCTATTGTTACAAACACTACTGTATCTAAGTTACATTTAGATAGAGCATTAAAATCAATTAAAGCACCACATATAGAGGTTATTGAGGTACCAGATGGAGAAGAGTATAAAAATATTGAAACAGTTTTAACTATTTTAGATAGACTATTTAAAGCAAAATTTGATAGAAAAAGTACACTTGTTGCATTAGGTGGTGGTGTTATTGGTGATATGACAGGTTTTACAGCTTCAATGTATCAAAGAGGAGTAGAGTTTGTACAGATGCCTACAACTTTACTTTCTCAAGTAGATGCTAGTGTAGGTGGTAAGACAGGTGTAAATAATAGCTATGGAAAAAATTTAATAGGTAGCTTTTATCAGCCAAAAGCTGTATATATTGATCCAGATTTTTTAAAGACTCTACCAGCAAGAGAGTTTGCAGCAGGTGTTGCTGAAGTTGTAAAAATGGCTGTAATGTTTGATATAGATTTTTATAATTTTTTAAAAGAGGTAGATTTCTCTAATAGAGATGATATAGTTAAAGTTATTGCAAAATCTGTTAAACTTAAAGCTGATGTTGTTAATCAAGATGAGAAAGAGAGTGGTATAAGGGCTGTATTAAACTATGGGCACACATTTGGACATGTAGTAGAGAATTTAACAAACTATAGAGAGTTTTTACATGGAGAGGCAGTCTCTATAGGTATAGTAATGGCAAATGAGTTGGCGGTTAAACTAAATTTATTAACTAAAGAGGATGCAGAAGATATAAAAATATTACTTAAAAAAGCAAATCTACCAATAACTTTTAAAATAGAGAATATAGAGGATTTTTATGAGCACTTTTTTCTAGATAAAAAGAGTGCTAATGGCTCTATTGCATTTATATTGCCAAATGGAGAAATAGGTAGTAATATAATAAAAAGAGATATACCAAAAGATCTAGTTATCGATGCACTTAATTGTTTTAAGGCTTAGTAGTGAAGAGAATAATTACTACACTTTTACTATTAACAATAGTGATATTTGCTAACAATAGAACTCTTGAGTTAAATAAGAGTAAATTAGTTGATAGTAATATAACTATACCAGTAGTTAATAAAGAGTTAGAGAGTTTAACAGATAGTTTAAAAAAATTAATAGATAGTAATTTAGATAATGTATGGACTAAAACATATAGTGGGTATGTAACACATAAGAGGCTTTTAGATAGAAGAGAAGCAATAAAGAAGAGAGTATTTAGACTCTCATCTTTAAGAAAACTAACAAAAAAACAGAAAAGAGAGCTTCAGAACTTAAAAAAAGAGAGTAGTGTATTAGGTGATAAAATAAATCTAATTAAAGATTTTGAGCAAGATCCTTTTAAGAAATTAATAGAGCCACCAAAATTAGAGGATGTACCAATAATTACTAACCCTTTTGCAATTATAAATGGTCTCTCTTATATAAAAGAGTTAGATAATAATAAAAAAGTATATATAGATAAATATAAACTATTAATGGATACTATAGAAAAAATAGAGAAAAAAGTGAGTATATTATCTAAAATATCTAAGATCTCTAATAACTCACTAGATAAGCAACACTTAAATGAGATTACTAAAGAGCTTAAAGAGTATCTTACAATAAAAGATATATATAGTACAACTAAAGATGTCTATATAAAGAAGGCGGATGAGGTTAAGCTATCTATACAAAATAGTATCAAAAGAGAGTTAGAGAAGACTGTTAAAATTATTGTAATTGCACTCTTTTTCTTATCTATATTTATAGGTTTAAAGTTTTTAACAAGAAAATATCTATCTGATAGAGAGAGCTTTTATACAGTTAATAAAGTTATAAATATATCTTTTATTACTATATTGTTAATTACAATACTACTTGCATATTTAGAGAATGTTAGCTATTTAGTCACTATTTTAGGTTTTGCATCTGCTGGTATTGCTATTGCTATGAAAGATTGGTTTATGTCTTTAATGGGTTGGTTTGTAATTGTAATTGGTGGGGCAATTCATGTAGGTGACAGAATAAAAGTAGTTCGAGGAAATAGTGAGTATGTAGGAGATGTAATAGATATATCTATGCTTAGAATGACTATACAAGAAGATGTTACGTTAACAACATATACTACCAATAGAAGAGCAGGGCGTATTATTTTTATTCCAAATAACTATATATTTACAGATTTAATTGCTAACTACTCGCACTCTGGCTTAAAAACAGTTTGGGATGGTATAGACTTTTATATTACATTTGATTCTAATATTACAAAATCAACAAATATTGCAAAGAGTATTGCAAAGCAGTACTCTAAGGGATATACAGATATTACTAGAAAACAACTTAATAGACTTAGAAGTAAATATCAACTTAAAAATACCAATGTAGAGCCTAGAGTTTTTAGCTTTATAGAGGGGTATGGTGTAAAGGTAAGTGTTTGGTATTTAACAAATGCTTATGCTACATTAACACTTAGAAGTACAATTTCTAATAAGATATTAGAAGCTATCTTAGCAGAGCCAGATATTAAAATTGCATACCCGACACAATCTTTTTATGTGAACAACAAAGTACCAAAACCAGATATAATTGAAGAGGAAAATCACAATGTCTAAAAGAGTCTTTTTTAAAACTTTTGGGTGTAGAACTAATCAGTTTGATACTCAAATAATGATTAATAAATTACAAAATTTTGAGTTAACATTTAATGAAGATGATGCAGACTATGTTATTGTAAACTCTTGTACTGTTACAAATGGAGCAGATAGCTCTGTTAGAGGGTATATAAATAGTATTGGTAGGAAAAACAGCAGTGCAAAAGTTGTATTAGCAGGTTGTGGCTCTCACTCTAAAGGAGAAGAGTTATTTAATAGGGGTCAGATATTTGGAGTATTAGGTCATTCTGAAAAAGAGAGTATAGATAAGCTTTTGCAAAATGAGAGTAGATTTTATGAGATTGGAGACCTAAAACATATAGATACTACAGTTGTATCAGAGTTTATAGGTAAAAGTAGGGCATTTATAAAGATACAAGAGGGTTGCGATTTTAGATGTAGTTACTGTATCATACCTTATGTTAGAGGTGATGCTAGAAGTATACCTAAAGAGCAGATATTAGATCAAATTAAAAAACTAGCAAGTAATGGGTTTGGAGAGTTTATTTTAACTGGTACAAATGTAGGAAGTTATGGAAAAGATATAGGTTTAAGTATTGCTAATCTAATTAAAGATATATCTAAGATAAGAGGAGTTAGACGAATAAGGATAGGAAGTTTAGAGCCAATACAGATAACAGATGAATTTTTAGAACTTTTAGATGAGTCATTTATGGCTAAGCATCTACACATTGCCCTACAGCATACAGCAGATAAGATGTTAATGTATATGAATAGAAGAAATAAGTTTAAAGATGATATTAAACTTTTTGAAAAAATTGCAAGTAGAGGTTATGCTTTAGGAACAGACTTTATTGTAGGACACCCAGGAGAGAGTGAAGAGTTGTGGAGTGAGGCAATTGATAGAGTTAAAGAACTTCCTTTAACTCATATTCATGCATTTACATACTCTAAGAGAGATAATACTCCATCAGCAAAGATAAAAGAGCAAATTAATGGTAAAATAGCCAAGATAAGGCATAAAGAGCTTACATCTATTATAAATGAGAAGAACTATCAGTTTAGAGTTAAAAACTCTACTGATTTAACTATATTAATAGAGAATAGTGTAGATGGTAAATATAGAGGATATGATGAGTACTATAACCATATTATAGTTGAATCTAGTGAAGATATTACACATAATTGGGTTTTGATTGAGAGAGCGCAGATAGGGAAAAGTGGAAATAATGCTAAATATTGATAAAAGAGTTAAACCTATTGCTATTACAGCTATTGTTGCATTTATTGCTATAATGGTATATCTATATCTTAAAATATCTACAACTACTCAAGTGGTAAGTGGAGATAAATTTAATAAGATTCTTGCAACAAAACAGGTTGATGAAGTGTATATTAAAGATAACTATTTTGTTGCTATAACAGATAATAGTAGCTATAAGGTTGTTAAAGATGCTATTAATAAAAAAGAGATTTTATCAAAATACCCTATAAAAATTTATAGTAAGAGCTCTACTGCATTAATCTCTACAGCTGTTTTAATACTTTTAGTTATTTTAGTTATTTTAATTGTTTTACTTAGAAAAAATCAATCTTTTAAGAGTTTAAATTTTCAGCCACAAAGTAATAAGAGCGACTTAGATGATTTAACTAAAGATATAAAACCAGAGTTTAACCCACAATATAGATTTAAAAATATAGCTGGTATTAGTGAAGTAAAAGAGGATTTAGAAGATATTATAAGCTTTCTTAAAGATCCTCAAAAGTACCAAAAATATGGTATTAGAATGCCTAAAGGTATGCTACTTGTTGGACCACCAGGTGTAGGTAAAACTTTGATCTCTAAAGCTATATCAGCAGAGGCAGGTGTTCCTTTTTTTTATAGTAGCGGTGCTTCGTTTGTTCATATTTATGCAGGTGCAGGTGCTAAAAGAGTTAAAGAGTTATTTAAAAAAGCTAAAGAGTTGGCTCCCTCTATAATATTTATAGACGAAATAGATGCTGTTGGTAAAAGTAGAGACTCTTTAGATAGTAACGAGAGAGAGGCAACACTAAATCAACTATTAGTAGAGATGGATGGATTTTCTCAGAATGAAGGTGTAGTAGTAATTGGAGCAACTAATAGATTAGAGATTTTAGATAGTGCACTGCTTAGAGCTGGAAGATTTGATAGAAGAGTTTTTATAGGATTACCAAATTTAAAAGAGAGAGAGCAGATAGTTAACCTCTATTTAGAGGAGAAAAAGCATAATATTGATACTTTAGAAATAGCAAAATTAACAGCTGGCTTTAGCCCCGCATCGATAGAGACTTTAATTAATGAAGCTGCACTAAAAGCATATAAGAGAAAAAGAGAGACTATTAGTAATGAAGATATATATTTAGTTAAAGATCAAGTAATATATGGAAAAAAGATAGTCTCTTTACTTACACGAGAAGAGAGAGAGATACAAGCTAGCTACCAAGCTGCAAAAGCAGTAGTTGCTGTATGGGTTGGTTTTAATTTTCAAAATGTAAAGCTATTAACTCCTATAAATATTAATGAAGATGTAAATATAGTTAGTAAAAGCTCTTTATTAAATGCTGCTAGAGTCTATATTAGTGGTATTATATATTTAGAGAGAAAATATAATGATAGCTTTAGTATTGCAATTAGTGATAAAAATAGATTTAAAGAGATTTTAGAGAAGATAGTTAATGATTACTATATTAATATAGAGTACAATATAGACTCTATAACTAGAGATATAAGAGATGATATAGAGGGTACGCTAAAGAGACTTAATGGAATCATCTTAAAAGTATCTACTCTATTAAATGATAATGAATCTGTTAATTATAGTGATATCAAAAGTTATTTAGATGAAGTTCTTTAGTGCTTTTGGTTTAAAAAATGAGCAAGAGTTATTTAGATTTTGGTTAAACTGTAACGACTTTTGTGTAGCTGGCTTTAGCTCTGGTGCAATTGATGCTTTAGAGTACACATTAAACTCTAAAAATAGAGTTGATAGGTTAATCTTGATATCACCAATATTTTTTGAGAATATAGATAGAGATGAGCTTAATAAGAGAGTGAAGATATTTAAAAAAAGATATAAAAAATTTATGAGTGTATATTATAAAAAAATAGATATTGGCTCTAGATTAGATATAGCTAAGTATAAAACTAATGCGACTCTATTAGAGTTAGAAAATGCACTATTTTATAATTGGAGTATAGAAAAGTTAGAAAAAATTAGTAAGCGAGGTACTGTTGTAGAGGTTATTTTATCTCAAGATGATAAAATAAGTGACTCAAAATATGCACTATATTTTTTTAAAGATATAACTACAACATATTTAATTAAAGATGTTAATCATCTACTTAAAAGGATATAACTTGACAAATATTGTAATAACAGGATGCAGTACTGGTATAGGGCTAGAGACAGCGAAATACCTTTCAGAGAGAATGATAAAAGTTTACCCAACTGCACGTAAAGTAGAAGATGTAGAGCTTTTAAAGTCTATGGGTTTTGAGAATGCTATGCATCTAGATGTTAGAGAACCAGATAGTATTAAAAATGTAATTAGTAAAGTTTTAGAAGAAGATGGAAAGATAGATGTCTGGTTTAATAATGGTGGGTATGGTCAAATGGGAGCACTAGAAGATGTACCTACAGATGCCTTAAGAGAGCAGTTTGAGATAAATGTTTTTGGTCTGCATGAAGCCACAAAAGAGGTTTTAAAAGTAATGCGCAAACAAGGTTATGGTAAAATTATTCAACATAGCTCTGTATTGGGATTAATCTCTTTGCCATTTAGAGGTGCATATAGTGCTAGTAAATATGCTGTAGAGGCTCTTAGTGATACTTTGAGATTAGAGTTAAAAAATACAGATATTTATATAACTTTGCTAAATACAGGACCAATTAAGAGTGATTTTAGAAAAAATGCAATCGCATCTCTTGAAAAAATAGATACTAAAAATTCATTATTTAGCCAATATTACGAAAAAGCTAAAATTGGAGAAGTAAAGAAAGTTCCATTTTCACAAGATGCTGTAGAGGTTGCATCTCTTGTGCATAGAGTAATTTTAGCACCAAAGCCTGAAGCTAGATATTATATTACAAAAGCTACATATATTTTAGGTTATGCAAAAAGAGTACTTAGCACACTCTCTCTTGATAAGCTACTTCTTAAGGTGTAAGCAAAATTATGCAGTAGAATTATTTTTTACTCTTTAAGAGCTTACAAAGAGATAATTATAGAATATCTGTAATAGATATCAAGTAATAAGACTACTGTTAGCCTTGTTATATCTATACAAGTTTATCTTCTCTATAATTTATTTTTTTTAATTTAATTATATCTTAGAGTATTCACCAAATAATGGTCTATAAGGTATTTGCTACAAATACTTTTATTTCATATTGATATTATTTTCATACATAGTGAGTAATAATTGTTAAAATGTCATTAATCTTTTACATGATAAATATTTTTTTAGAGTTAATCTAATAGATATATCATATTTTTTATAAAAGATTATATAGGAGGTTTATATATGAAAAGAGTATTATTTACTGCATTAGCTATGAATATTATCTATGCAGGATTTGATTTTGGTGAGTGTTCTGGGTCTGGAACATTTGAACAACATATTAATCAGTATGGTGGTCAATATGAAAATGCAACCTATGTTGGTACAATACCAAAGGGTATAAAGGGTCTTAAGATTAATCTATTATCAGATAAAGATGTTGATATTCGTCTATATGGCAAAAGTAATAGAAAAATTGTTCATTGGCCAAAAGGTCTTTTAAGACATGGATTTGAAGAGACAAAGAATTATAAAGGTGTTGCTGTAACCTATAGTGGCTATAATGGTGTTAATGGAGAGTTGGGTCATGAGTTTATTAATATAGAGAAGTCAACACCTGAAAAATTAACGATGAAAGCTTTTGGCTTTAGAGAAGGTAATGCAGTTGTTAATTATAGCTGGAGTGGTAAAGATGGATGCGAAGTATCAGATAGCGGTGATGGTACTTTTAAACAGGCAATTAATCGTAATTCATCAGCATTAGTTGGTACTATATCTCCTAATGTTGAGAATTTAGAAGTATATTTGGAGTCTGATAAAGATATTGATATTCAACTCTTTGCTAAAGATGGTACTGCAATTGCATCTTGGAAACCACAAGGCTTAATGCATAGTGGAGAGAAGCAAGAGATTGAGTACGATGGTATGAAAATTACATGGTCAGGATTTAATGGCGTAGATGGTGAAAAAGGTCATGAATATATTAAATTAAGTGGTGTTACAACACAGATGTTAATATTAAAGGTCTTTGGATATGAGTCTGGTGAAGCAAATGTAAAATATAAATGGGGCAAAGATATTGATGATTTTAAATTAGTTGCTTCAAAAGTAGATGCTACATTAATAACTTCAGATAGCGCAACAATTGTTTGGGATCTAAATGCAAAAGCTACCGGTGTTGTTACTTATGGAATATATGAAAATGGAACTATTACTAATAGTAAGAAAAGTAAAAAAGAGGAGTCGTTTAACTATAGTCATCATGGACAGTTATTAACTAATTTAGAAGCAAATAAATTGTATGGATACTATGTAGAGTCAGAAGATATAAATGGACATATTGCCAAGAGTAAAATATATACATTTAAAACAAAAGAGGAGTTAAAAGCTACACTATCAGCTACTAAAGTATGTATAGCAGCTCCATGTAATGTATATGGTGATAATGAAGATTTAGCTTTTGTAATTACTAATCAAAAAGATGATAACGAAAATTGGATTGCAATATTTAAGAAGAGTGATAGTAGTGATTTTAATAATGTAGTGCAGTGGCAATGGACTATGGGACGTAATAATATAATATTTAATCCAATAGAAGCTGGTGTATATGAAGTTAGACTATTTTATAATAACTCATATAAACTAGAGGCTAAGTATGAATTTGTTGTTAAGAGTATACCGTTAGAGCCTGTAGCATATCACCCAGAACCACTACCAACTGATTTATTGAAAGATGAGGCTATGAATATGGATCCTAATCATCCTAAATTCGATAATTGGGACGACTATGCGCAATCACATATGGAGAATGGCGAAATTGTTTTAAAAGCACAGTATCACTCTGCAGGTTATAGTTTTAGTAATCAAAACTGGTTAGCACATCATAAATATACTATATCTTTCGATATGGAGACAGTATCTAATGAAAATTTAGATGTTATGCCAATAGTTAGAGTATCATTTTTAAAATCATTTGAACAAGGTGTGCAAAACTCTGTCTTAAATAAAAAAGAGAAAATATATTTAGTTTTAGCTAGTGAAGATGATATTGCTGGTTGGAAAGGTATAGATATCTCAAGAAGTGATAATATAGCTAATAGTTCAATTAAAATATCTAATTTGAAAATATATGATGGTGTTATAGAACTACCAAAACCTACATTGAAAGATGTCGCATTTGATGGAGCAATATCTATGGACAAATATGGTGTATTTAGACAAAATAATAAAACTATATTCCCTATTACACTATATAAAGATAATAATTTAATAACAACTAAAAAAAGAACAATAGAGCAGTACCTATCTCATGGTATTACTGGTAACATTATGGAAGCTGACTCTGAGCATTGGGAAGATACAAAAGATGAAAGTATTAGTAAAATGGTAGAGGGTGGTGCAACTGCGATGCAAGTACCTATAACTAACTATATAATTTACAAAAGATATGGTGTAGGAAGTGACTATTTTAATTATTATAAATTTGTTATGAATAATTTTAAAACTGAGAAGAAAGATGTTTGGGATAAAATATCTCTATTTAGTATAGATAATGAGTTTTATCATACAAATAAGCAGTTTAAAGACTCTATACAAGAGATTAAAACACTATTCCCTAATAAGCCTATTCAGATGTTAAATGGAAGAGAGTCAATAAGTTCAATGTATAACAATTATATAGATTTAACAGGAACATATATAACAGTAGATACAGAAGTAGCAGCTAATCACTTAGAGTCAAGAACTAATATTCATAAGTTCGAGGCTCAACGATTAACACCTGGTTTACATGTACCAGTTACTCTATTACAAGTAAACCAAGGTAGTGGAGAGAACTTCTCATCTATAATTATTGCAGGTGTTGCAGCTGGTGGTACTAAAGTAGATTATTGGAAAGATTCTGATGTACTATTTAATGGCTTTAGAAAACTAAATATTACTAAATTACCAATGTGGGATCAACTACCTACACTAAGATCTTATTTAGATAAAATGTGTGATTTGGGTATTATAGAGAGCTCTCCATATACAGGATTTAAAGTAGAGCAAACTAATGATAGATATGAGTATATAAAAGCTAGATTAGGAAAAGATGGTAAAGCATATATATTAGTATCGAATATGACATCAATTGATGATCCAAAAGATAGTAAATTTAACCAGAGTTATAAAAATTTACACTATAAGCCAACAGGTAAATTAATCGATATTAAAACTGGTCAACAAAGAGGTAGTATTGATCCAGTTAGTAAAAAAATAAAGATAGATCTTAAGCCACATGAGTGGATGATTTTAGAAGTAGAAAGAGAGATTAATCTACCAGTATAGCATTATAAATACCTTAGTATAATAAATTTATATAAGGTATTTTAATAACCTATAACTATCTACTCTTTTATAATAGAGTAGATAGGGGTATCTATTTTCTTAGAACCATTTAGAAAAGTAAGTTCCATTATAAAACAAGCTTCAACACAATTTGCACCAACTCTACTTATTAATGTTGTAGCCGCAGATGCTGTTCCACCTGTTGCTAATAAGTCGTCTATAAGAAGTACATTAGCTTTTGAATTATCACCCTTTTTAAATGCATCTATATGAACCTCTACTTCATCATATCCATACTCTAATGCATACTTTTCGGATACTGTTGTATATGGTAGTTTGCCCTTTTTTCTAATAGGTACAAAACCTAAATTTAGATGTGATGCTAAAGCAGCACCAAATATAAAACCTCTAGCGTCAATACCTGCTATATAATCTAAATTGTACTCTTTATACCTTTTTACTAGATGAAATATTAATAGAGCAAAAGCTTCTTTATTATTAAGCATAGTTGTTATATCTTTAAACATTATACCAGGCTTTGGAAAGTCTGGTATAACACGAATACTATCTTCTATTATTTTTAAATCATTACTATTCATACTATATCCTTATAAAATAAATTAAAATTCAAATCCACCAACACTTCCTTTACTCATACTCTCATATACTGATTGTACATACTCATTTCTTAATTTACACGCTAAAATATCTTTACAATCAAAACAGCTCTTTAAAGTTAAAGATTTTTGGCACTCTTGGAGCTCTAGTAGTTTTTTCTCTAGAGTAATATCCCATTTACTTTGCTCTTTATTCTTTTCCACTATATGCCTCTTTAACTCTTTTGATTTCATCTTTAGAGCCAAAGAAACATGGTGTAGTATCATGAGGATGAGATGGTTTAAACTCTAAAAGAGATATACCTCTATTATCTATTGCTTCACCACCAGCTTCTATAAACGCTAAAGCGAAAGGAATTACTTCAAATAGTGCTCTTAACTTTCCTTTTGGTTTATCTGTAGTTCCTGGATAACTAAATAGTCCACCACCTTTTAGTAGTACTTGGTGTAGGTCTGGTACCATGCCTCCACTATATCTTAATCTGTATCCATCTTTAAAAAATAAATCTATAAGTTCCTTGTGGTGTGGATACCAATTTTTTTGAGTTCCTCCAGGTGCATTTAGAGTACCATGACTATTTAATATAATTTCGCTTTGAAGTATGAATTTATTATTAATTAATCTATAGTGTTTAGGTTTAGAGCCACGTACTGTTTTTATCATCTCGACTCTTGGTCCATAAACTATATATACAGAAGCCTTCAAAGAAGCACCATCTAAGCCATTCTCATAAATACCAAAAATAGAACCAACAGATAGATTATAATCTACAATACTAGAACCATCTAGTGGGTCATAACATACTGTATATTGAGCATCACTATTTAATTCTAAAATATCCTCTTTCTCTTCACTAATAATTGCTTTTATTTCGGGTAGCTCTTTTAGTACTTTCTCTATTATCTCATCACTTTGAATATCTAATTTTAGTTGTGTATCTCCTGTAGAGTTACTACTTTCACTATAACCACCCTCTGCGGTTTTAATTAAATTATCTATCTTTAGTGCAATCTCTTCTATTTTAGTAAATATTCTCTCCACTATGAATCTCCTATGTTTAATCTACTGCTAATTATACAATTGAAAAATTAAAATAAAGTTTATACAATTTAAACAACAGTACTCAGCTAAAAATATTATTTTAATAATAAAAAGGTGTAATTAATATGTTTTACAATATAATTATATCCATTATACGGATAAGGATATAAATTGAGATATTTTTTTATTAACATATTAATTACATTATATCTTGTTGCTAAAGGAACAATTGCTGGAACTGTTATAGATAATAAGATATATATTACATTTAAAATAGGTGATAGTAGTGATTTGCACAAAGTTGTAAGTAATGTAGATAGTTTTACTGTCGATAGAGTTGTAGATATTAAAACAACTTGGCAAGATAGTAGT
>CAMZLH010000062.1 GCA_947311565.1 uncultured Nitratifractor sp. | reverse complement strand
GCTTGCAGTCATCATTACTGAAGGTGCTCCAGTTCGTGACATGCAAGCAGCAAAAGCATGTGCAACTAAAAATGGCATGATGACTATCGGACCAAACTGTCCAGGTGTGATTACTGCGGATGAGTGTAAGATTGGTATTATGCCAGGTAACATTTTCAAAAAAGGAAATGTTGGTCTTATCTCTAAATCAGGTACGCTTACGTATGAAGGTGCAAACCAAGTAGTAAAAGAAGGTTATGGTATTACAACAGCTGTTGGTATCGGTGGAGACCCAATTATAGGTCTTTCATATAAGCAACTTCTTCAAATGTTCCAAGAGGATCCTGAGACAGAAGCTATCGTAATGATAGGTGAAATTGGTGGAGATCTTGAGATTCAAGCAGCGAAGTTCATCAAAGAAAATATCACGAAACCTGTTGTTGCGTTTATCGCAGGTCAATCTGCGCCAGCAGGAAAGAGAATGGGACACGCAGGTGCGATCATTTCTGGTTCTACAGGTACTGCAAAAGAAAAAATGGATGCACTTGAAGCCGTAGGTGTTAAAGTAGTTGTCTCACCTGCAGAAATCGGTAAAGCAGTCAAAGAAGTACTTTCTTAAAAAAGAAAATACTTAAAATAATGTGAGACTTTCTCACATTATTTCTCTCTCGGTTACATATTTTTTTTTAAAAAATTTTAGATTTCGTTATTTCCTTTTCTCCTTCTTTTTTTCTTGCATCATATGGTAACAACACTTCTTATAATAAGTAGAATTATTCCTTATTCATAGCTACATTATAGAAACTAAGCTATTCTAACTTTAGTGAATAATAAATCTCACGTAATATTTATAAAAAAAGGGGAACCAATGTCAACAGTAATGACAGCTCCAGCAAACACTCCAGTGTGGGTAGATACAGCTAGATGTAAAGCTTGTGATATATGTGTAGATGCCTGTCCAGCAGGTGTACTCTCTATGCAACAAGAGCCAACTTCAACATTAGGTGCGATGATTAGTGTAATTGCTCCTGATTCATGTATCGGATGTAATGAGTGTGAACTCTCATGTCCAGATTTTGCTATTTATGTAGCAGACAAAAAAGAGTTTAAATTTGCAAAACTCTCAAAAGATGCAAAAGCAAGACAAGAGGCAATTGCCAATAATGGCTTTAGATTGCCAACAGATTATAAGGAGGCTAACTAATGTCAACAAGAGAAGTAATTTCAAGTGGTAACGACTTAGCAGCAAGAGCAGCAGTAGATGCAGGATGTATGTTTTTTGGTGGGTATCCACTAACTCCATCTAGTGAAGTTATGCATACTATTTCAGACCTTTTACCAAAAATTGGTGGAACAGCAATTCAGATGGAAGATGAGATTGCAGGTGTTGCAGCAGCAATTGGTGCAGGTATGGCAGGTGTAAGAACACTTACAGCTACATCGGGACCTGGTATCTCACTTAAAGCAGAGAACCTTGGATTGGCACAAATGTGTGAAGTTCCATTGGTTGTTGTTAATGTTATGAGAGGTGGTCCATCAACAGGTCTTCCAACTCGTGTATCTCAAGGGGATGTTGCTCAGGCAAAAAACCCATCACATGGTGATTATAAATCAATTACACTTTGTGCAGGTAACTTAGAAGAGTGTTATACCGAGACAGTAAGAGCATTTAATTTAGCTGATAGATTTATGCAACCTGTATTCGTACTTTTAGATGAGACTATTGGTCATATGCATGCAAAAGCTATTATTCCAACAGCAGAGGCTGTAAAAGAGGGAATTGTACCTAGAAAAACATTTGATGGTGCTCCAGAAGATTATAAACCTTATGGTGTAGAGCAAGACCAACCAGCAGTACTAAACCCAATGTACACAGGGTATAGATACCACTATACAGGTCTTCATCATGATGCAGATGGTTTTCCAACAGAAGAGATTGAGACTTGTAGAAAACTTATTGATAGACTATTTAAAAAAGTTGATGATTTTACAGATGAGATTGAACTTAATGAAGAGTATATGATTGATGATGCAGATATATTACTTGTTGGTTATGGTTCAGCTTCATTGGCAATCAAAGAGGCAGTAAATACACTTAGAGCAGAAGGTATAAAAGTTGGTATGTTTAGACCAATTACTTTATGGCCATCTCCAGAGAAGAGACTTTATGAATTAGGTCAAAAGTTTGACAAAGTGCTTTCGGTTGAACTTAATCAGGGTCAATATCTTGAAGAGGTACAAAGAAGTATGGGTAGATTGGATATTCAAAAGTTAACAAAAACAAATGGTCGTCCATTCTCTCCTGCTGATATTATTGCAAAAGTTAAGGAGGTATTCTAATGGCATTTAATTACGATAACTATTTAAGAACAAATAAGATGCCAACACTATGGTGTTGGGGATGTGGAGATGGAGTAATTCTTAAATCTTTTATCCGTGCAGTTGAAAAACTTGGTTGGGAAAAAGATGATATATGTGTTGTCTCTGGAATTGGGTGTTCAGGAAGATTCTCTTCTTATGTTGACTTCAATACTGTACACACAACACATGGTAGAACTGTCGCATTTGCAACAGGTATAAAACTTGCTAACCCTGAAAAACATGTAATTTGTGTAGCAGGAGATGGTGATGCATTGGCAATTGGTGGTAACCATACAATTCATGGTTGTAGAAGAAATATTGATATTACTTTAATTTTGATTAATAACTTTATTTACGGTTTAACAAACTCTCAAACTTCTCCTACAACACCACAAGGTTTTTGGACAGTTTCTCAAAAGGTAGGAAATATTGACCCAACATTTGATGGGTGTAAATTGGCAGAAGCAGCAGGGGCAAGTTTTGTTGCTAGAGAGAATGTAACAGCACCTAAAAAATTAGAGAAAGTTATTAGAGAGGCAATTTCTCATAAAGGTTTCTCATTTGTAGAAGCTCTTAGTAACTGCCATATTAACCTTGGTAGAAAGAACAAAATGCAATCTGCAATGGCTAACCTTGATTGGATAGATAGTATTACAGTACCTAAGAAAAAATGGGATGCACTACCAGAAGAGGAGAAGATGAACAAACTTCCTACTGGTATCTTAAAACAAGATACTGAAGCTAGAGAGTATTGTGAATCTTACGAAATGGTAAAAGAGGTACAACAAGGTAAAAGAGGCAAGATTACTCAAGATGATTTTGCGAAAAAGATATAAGGGGTTCGAGGATGAGTAAAATTGTAATGAGATTTACTGGTGTTGGTGGTCAAGGTGTTTTACTTGCTGGTGAAATATTTGCTGCTGCAAAGATTAAAGCTGGTGGTTTTGGTGTTAAAACAGCTACCTATACATCTCAAGTTCGTGGTGGAGCTACAGTTGTTGATATTCAACTTGATGATAATGAGATTTTCTACCCTTATGCGATTGACGGAGAGATTGACTTTATGCTTTCAGTTGCTGACAAGAGTTATCAACTATTTAAAAATGGTGTAAGAGAGGGTGGAACAATTGTAATTGAGCCAAACCTTGTTTATCCAAGTGATGAGGATAGAAAAAAGTGGAATATTGTTGAGATTCCTATTATTACAATTGCAAAAGAGGAGGTTGGTAATGTTATTACTCAATCTGTTGTTGCTCTTGCAATTGCAAATACATATACAAAAGCTTTAGATGAGCAGTTGTTAATTGATACAATGCTATCTAAAGTTCCTGCTAAAGTTCATGAAGTAAATAAAGTTGCATATGAGCTTGGTAAAAAGTATGCACTAGAGGCTGGTGCTACTGCTTAATTCAATTTACCCTTTTGGGTAAATTTGCTATATGCTAAAAGCTAAAAGCTTTTGGATTTCTCTCTTTCAATATATAACATTTCTTACTAATTTTATTTTTTTACTGTAATATATTAATATAGGTTTCCTATACTTTATAATTTGGAGATAATATGGATATTGTTTTAATTGGTGCTGGTAATATGGGCTCTGCTATGGTGGCAGGTTTAAGTAGATATAACTTGATTGTTGTAGATAAAGATAAATCTAAAGTTGATGCTTTGGTTAAAGAGTTTGGGGTTAAGGGCTTAACATATGTACCAAATGTAGATGGTAAAGTTGTTATTTTGGCAGTAAAGCCACAAATTCTAGAGTATATAGATTTAGAGGGTAGGGCAGAGGCATTGGTATCTATTTTAGCTGGTGTTGGTTTAGATAGATTGAAAAAGCAAATTGATGCAGAGTATTATGTTAGAGCAATGCCAAATGTTGCAGCTATTAATAAAAAGGCTGTAACTTCGCTTGTTGGTGATATTGAGTTTAAAGATAGAGCAGTAGAGTTGCTTAGCTCTATTGGAAAAACTGTATGGTTAAATAGTGAAAAAGAGTTAGATATTGCAACAGGTTTAGCTGCCTCTAGCCCAGCTTGGCTTGCAATGGTAGCAGAGGCTTTGGCTGATGGTGCGGTAAATTTAGGGCTTCCAAGAGATAAAGCTTATGAGTATTTAGGTGGGCTATTTGAAGGTGTTGGTTCTGTTTTAGAAGATACTCATCCAGCTTTGTTTAAAGATATGGTTACTTCACCTGGAGGAACTACAATAGCAGGTTTATATGAATTAGAAGACAGGGGTGTAAGAGCTGCATTTATGAGCGCAATGGAGGGTTGCTATATTAGAGCAAAGAGTATGTAAAACTATCTAGGAGGAGGATTTATGAAAAAGTTATATTTATTAGTGGTGGTTCCACTATTTTTATTATCTAGTAGTAGTGCTGAGATTAGTAGATTAAAGAAGTTGGCATATAGCTATGAAAATGGAGAGGGTGTAGCTAAAAATTTAGATAAAGCTAAAGAGTTTTATCTAAAAGCTGCTCAGTTAGGCAGTAAAGATGCAAAATTATCTTTAACACTACTAGGCTTAGAGGAGAGTGTAGGTAACAGTGTAAGTGTAGGTAACAGTGTTAATATTAAGAGCTCAAATAGTTTTAATATTGAGTTTAGTGCTAAAGAGTTAAAAGAGACAATTAATAAAGCAAAAAAAGGTGATAAAGAGGCACTATATACATTAGCAGTTGTATATGAAAATGGGTATGGTATTGTAAAAAAAGATCGTCTAAAAGCTATAAAATTATATAAAAAAGCTTATGAATTTGGTAGTATAAAAGCTAAAAAAGAGTTACAAATAATTGGCGAGTTATAGAGCAAAGGTCTTTATACCTTTAGTTTGCTCTACATGGATTTATAGCATCTGATGAATTATTATAAAGATATATCTCTACTCTACGATTAAGAGCTTTTTGAGCTGCTGATTTATTTGGTACAAGTGGTTTGTTGTATGAACAACCTTTTGCATATATATCATTTTTTACTCCATATCTTCTTATTACATTAGCAACTGTAGTTGCTCTGCTTTTTGATAGACTATAGTTATATTGGTAGCTACCTGTGCTATCTGTAAAGCCTGCTACTTGTGCTGTTGTTTGGGGATATCTTTTTAAGAGTTGCCCAATTTTTATAACCTTAGATCTTGCACTTGGTTGAAGTCTATCTGAGTTTACTGCAAACATCATAGAGTCTCTAAACATAACCTTAACATAGTTCTCACCTTTTGTTACTATTATAGATCTATTAGGATTGAGTGCTGCTAAAGGGTCATTACTAACACCTGTACCTAAAGCATTAGCAATCTCATTTGCTTGTTGATCCAATAGGTAGCCTGCACCTGCACCTACTGCCGCACCTGCCGCACCACCAAGTAGAGCACTTCTAAATTTATGATTTTTAGATTTAGTTGCACCTATTGCTGCACCAATTAATCCACCAATTAAAGAGCCATTTTGTGTTCTTGAGTAGCTATTATCTTTAACTAATCCTTGACTAGATGTCATACAACCACTAAAAGCTACAGCTGTGATTGTGACTATAGATATAAATTTTAATTTCAAATTTTACCCCTTTTTTTAGCACTATTATATCTATATTGTAATTAAATGTCAAAATATGTTATAATATCTTTTAGGTATAGCAGATAGTTGCTTGATTATCAAGAGGAAAGTCCGGGCTGCAGCAGGGCAGGGTTCCATTTAACGAATGGCTGGGGTAACCCAAGGGCAAGTGCAACAGAGAGTAAACCGCCATTAATTTTTATGGTAAGGGTGAAAGGGTGGTGTAAGAGACCACCAGTAGCTTTGGCAACAAGGCTAGCTAGGTAAACCCAACTCGCAGCAAGAAGCATCAGGTAAAAGCCTTGCACTAGTGTGCTTCGCAAGAGTTAGTTAGTAATAGCTAATCTAGATAAATAACTATCTAATACAGAACTCGGCTTAAAGCTATACCTAATCTCTATTTAAACTTTGTTAGATATATTAGAACTCTTGTGAATTTTGGAATATTTTTTAAATTTACAACAGTTTATAATAATTTTGGAGATAAAAAGTGATAAAAATTTTAATATTAATTTTGATGCCAATAGCTATTTTTGCAGATTTGCACTATGCTAAACTAGAACCGATAAGCTCTAAAGTAATTAAAGCAGAAGTTTTAGGTGTAGTTACTGATGTTAAGAGTAATTTAGAAGGTATTTTAGCAAATGGAGTTGTTATTCATATAGATGACCAACTAGATAAAGAAGATTTGCAGAGTTCTATGGAGTCTTTAAAATTAACTAATAGTATGATTAAAATAAATAAAGAGACTCTACCTCTTTTGAAAAAGAGTTTTCTAAAAAAAAGAGATTTGTATAGTAAAGTAGCACCATTAAATAGCACTTCTGTAAGCCAAAAAGATACACTATACTCTGCTTTTGTTGCAGCAAAGAGTCAATATAGTAGTACTTTAGAGAAAATTATGAGTTTAAAGAGTCAAAAAGTAACACTTAATCAAAAAATTGCATTTTTAAAAGATAAAATAAAAAAGAAGAGTATATCTGTAGATAATAGATATATATACTCTCTAAATATTAAGAGTGGAGAGTTTGTATCGATTGGTATGCCACTAATTGAAGTATCAGATATATCAAAGGGTAAATTGACTCTATTTTTAAGTGAAGATGAGCTTATAGATATAGATAAAAAAAGTATCTTTATTGATGGTAAAAAGAGTGATTTAAAGTTTAGTAAAATATGGAAAGTAGCAGATAAAAAGTATATATCTTCTTATAAGGCAGAGATTATTACTAAACCATTTACCAGATTTTCCAAATTAATAAAGGTTGAGATAAAATGATTCATACAGCTTGTCCATTAGATTGTTTTGATGCATGTAGTGTTGTGTGTGATAGAGACAATCCTGCTAAACTAGTTGCAAGTAGTTTAGTACCATATACAAATGGAGTACTCTGTTCTCATTTATATAGTCATATACATAAAGAGGAGCGTATTAAGGAGCCTATGATAGATGGCAAAGTTGTATCTATGAGTGAGGCATTAGATAGAGTTGCAAAGGCTTTATCTGGTAAACCATGGCTACTTTGGAGAGGATCTGGCAACTTAGGACTAATGCAGCAAGTTACAAATTTGTTAGCTAAAGAGAGTGGTGGTACATTAACACATGGCTCTTTGTGCGATGGCGCTGGAAATGCTGGAATAGTAGAGGGACGGGGAGTAAATAGATTGCTTCCTATTGAGCAGATTAAAAGTAGTGAAGTTGTTGTAGTTTGGGGTAGAAATATAACTGTAACTAACTCTCATTTGATGCCATATTTAGATGGTAAAGATATAGTTGTAATTGACCCAGTAGAGACAAAAATTGCTAAAGAAGCAAGTTTACATATTCAGATAAAACCAAGGAGTGATTTCTATTTAGCTATACTATTATCAAGATTTATTATTATGGAAGATGCTGAGAATAGAGAGTGGCTAGAGCAGCATGCTAGTGAGTGGGAAGATTTTTATGATTTTACAAGAAGTTTTAGAATAAAAGCAATTTTAGAGCATATAGGACTTAGTTTAAATGATATTGGGGATCTACTTATTAAATTAGAGAGTAAACGAGTTGTTTTTTTAGTTGGCGCAGGTGTACAGAGATTTGAGATTGGTGATTCAACACTTAGAGCAATAGATGCGTTAGCTGCTATACTTGGACTTTTTGGAAAGGTTGGGTGTGGTGTTAGTTATCTATCTAACTCCAGACTTGGATTTAAAAACCCTTTTGAGTTTAATTGTAAAACAGAACCAATAGCAACATCAAAGTTTAGTAAATTTAGTTCAGTATTGATACAAGGTGGTAACCCAGCAGAGAGTATGCCTTGTAGTTTAGAGGTTGAAAAAGAGTTAAATGGTGTTGAAAACTTAATATATTTTGGACTATATAAAAATAGAAGTAGCGAGTTAGCAAATATTATTATTCCTGCTAATAATTTTTTAGAGAAAGATGATATAAGAGTCTCTTATGGACATGAGTATATGCAAAGAATGAATAAAGCATATGATAGCAGCTTTGGAATTAGTGAATATGAGTTTACACAAGAGATATTAAAAAGATTAAATAAAGAGCCTACAGAGAGTGAAGAGTATTATATAAACTTTTGGAAAGAGCAGGCTAGAGTAGTAGATGAAAAACTTATTTCACCTCTTTTCGAGGAGAGACCATATAGTAGTGGTTTTGGAGTAGATGGAGATGATGAGTTTGAGTTTATAGATGATTTTTATGATGACTTTGAAGATATAAAGGCACTCAGAAGGTTTAGAAAAAAGTTGAAGTATCAAAGTGAAGATATGTGGCTTCTTACACCAAAATCTACTAAAAATTTGAATAGTCAGTTTGCTAAAGATTCTAATACAGTATGTATACCAAGAATAATAGGTTTTGTTGATGGTGATAGAGTAGTTGTAAAATCTATTTGGGGAGAGATAGAGCTAATAGTTAAAGTTGTAACAGACTTAAGAGAGGATTGTGTATTAATATATCATGGTACAAAAGGAGTTAATATATTAACCTCACCAGTATCATCTAGCGAAGGAGATAGTGCCTGTTATGGAGATGTTAAAGTAAAATTAACAAAAGTTTAAATATTTATTAGTAATATAGTAAAATGTTTACAATTTTCTTCAATAATATAAAAAATAAGATATATATATAAACTTTTTATTAAAAAAGTGGTATGATATGGACAATATTAACAATTTAAAGGGTCAATAATGTTAAAAAGAGCAGCTTTAATATCTGTAGTTACAGCTTCGGCACTATTCGCAACCTTGCCAGCGCTATCTGGTAAGATATCTAGAATAAGTGCTAATGGTTTGTCGGTAGATAAGATAATGTCCGCAACAGGCATACATGAGGGTGATAGTTACTCAATACCTGCTTTGCAGGCAGCACAAAGAACAATCGAGATGAGTTTAAAGCAAGCTGGCTATATAGATGCTAAAGTCTCTGTAGATGCTAAGCCATATGATAATGGTGTTAAGGTCAATTTTAAAATTGATAAGGGTGACCCTATCAAGATTAAAAAAGTAACATTTATAGGCAATAGTAAGCTTAATAGTTCTATCTTAGAGAGCAGTATTGTAAATAAAAAAGGTGGAATGTTCTCTTTTCTAACTGGTGGTGGAGAGGCAATGCCATCTCAAATAGAGGCTGATCAAGCTCGTGTTAGAGATGAATATTTAAAAAGAGGATATTTAGATGTTCAAGTGAGTAAACCACTAATGAAGACAGATTTTTCATCTAAGAGTGCAGAAGTTACATTTAATATTAAGCATGAAGGTGAGCAATTTAGTGTATCTAATATAGAAGTAACTGCAATTCCTGGTGTAGATGTAACTGAAGTATCTAAAGATTTTGAGCTTAAGGAAGGTAGAGTATTTAATGTTGATAGCTTAAGACATGATCTTAATCTATTGGTAGAGAAAGCTGGAGATAATGGATATGCTTTTGCTAAAGCACAACCTCAGTTTCAGAAAAATGATGCTGGTAGAACAATTGCAGTAAGATATAGTGTAAATTTAGGACCTAAAATCAGAGTAAATGATGTAAAGATATCTGGTAATACAAAAACAAAAAATAATGTTATTAGAAGATATATATATTTAGCACCAGGTGATCAATTTAATCTAACTGATTTAAAAGATAGTAAAGAAGAGTTACAAAGAACAGGCTACTTTGATAGTGTAGAGATTGTTCCTAAGAAAGTTGGTGGAACCAGTATAGATTTAGATGTAAAAGTAAGAGAGGGTCAAACTGGATCTGTATCTGCAGGTTTAAGTTATGGGAGTTATGATGGTTTAGGTATTAATGCATCTATATCTGATAGAAATATGCTTGGAACAGGTATAGGATACAGTGTACAATTGGAGAAGACTAAAAAATCTCATAATTATGCCATCTCTTTAACTGATCCTCGTGTATTTGATTCTCTATTTAGTTTATCTGTTGGTGTTTATGACCAAGATTATGAGTTTATTGACTATACAAAAGAGGAGAAGGGTGTATTTTTGAGTTTTGGTAGAAAGTTAACTAGGCACTTAAGTGCAAATATTGGGTATACATACTCAAAAGTTGACTATGCTGGATATGAAACTTATAATGTAGATTATGAGTCATATAAAAAATCTGCACTTACTGGTTCTATAGTATTTGATAATACAGATGACTACTTAACACCAAGAAAAGGTATCTATGCTAACTTGAGCTTAGAGTATGCAGGTTTAACAGGCTCTATTGAAGATAAATATGCTAACTACTTAAAGACAGAGTTTAAATTAGCAGCTTATCATGGCATGAAGGATACATTAGGTTACGATTTAATTTTAAGATATAAGCTAAGAGTAGGTAATATAAGTGATAAAGGTTTAACACCTAGAGCAGAGAGACTATTTTTGGGTGGCTCATCATGGGGTGTTAGAGGTTACTCTCCTGCATCAATCTCTCCATATAATTTAGATGGAGATAGAGTTGGTGGATTTAAGAGTATGGTAAATACTGTAGAAGCTAGTGTTCCATTAAGCTTTATATCTAACAGCATGAGACTTACTGCATTTGCTGATTATGGTATGATTGGTGATAAGAGCATAGATGAGATAACTAGAGCTTCTGTAGGTGCACAAATAGAGTGGAAATCACCATTTGGACCAGTTAATTTAATTTTTGCTAAACCACTTAAGAAAAAAGAGGGCGATAGAACAGCGAAATTTGAATTTACTATAGGTAGTAAATTCTAGAGAGATAGAGATCTCCTCTCTATCATATATAGATATTACTCTATATTAGTTTTGAACAATATCTATATAGATATTTTTAGGAAGTTTTAAATCTTTAATCTCTTCTTTAAATAAATCAAGAGAATAGTTAGAGTGGATACTTAATATATTATTTGTATATTTAAAAGATAAGTTACCTTTTGAAGTATAAGTATGTAGAAGGTTACTAATAGTATAGATTAAGCCAAGCCACTTTAAACTATTTTTAGATGGAAGTAGTTTCTTATGCTCTTTTTTTATAGCTTTATATATTAATTTTTCACCTTTAGAACGCAATATAGCAGAGATTAGTAGCATCTGCTTATGATTATATTGCCAATTTAGCTCTTGCATTGCTATGTAGTATGTATGTTTATGCTCATCGTAAATAGTTAATGATTTACCTACATTAGATAATTTAATAGCATCTAAAAGCTCATTTAAATAGTTACTGTTTGGATCGAAATTCTCTTTTAAGTGAGAATATATATCTATAGCAATTTTCTCTGTAGTTTTAGTATCTATTTTTAATAAATCTAACCTATCTTTAATGCTAATAATACTTGGATTAAGCTCTTTGGGAAATTTTCCTCCACTTCCTCGTAGCATATCATTAAGAAATATACCTTCTCTTACTCCAACACTACTAGTTATTATATTTGTAATATCTAAATGTGATAGAAGTTCTCTAAAAATTAAAATACCACCCTTGATTGTATCATGCCTATTCTCTTTAATATTTAGAGAATTGAGTTCTTCTTTGTTGTTAGATTTGATTATACTATTGATATGCTCTTGGTAGTTATTAATTGAGTAGTTAAATGAGTGAATTTTCTTATAGCTATAGTTTTCTATCTCCATTATAGACTTTGTAAGAGCTCTTAATACTCCACCAATTGCAATTGCTTTTTTAGCTTTAAAGCATTGATCTAATCTATTTAGTTCATTTTTTATATAATTGATAGCCTCTTCAATAGGTCTATTTTTATCAAAAAATAGCTCTTTAAGTGTAACTGTACCAATATTTAATGAAATAGTATTAGTAATTTTTTTATTTTGAATAAGTGCAATGTCTGTGGAGCCACCACCAATATCTACAGTAATTGAGTCTTTGTCTATAGGTAGAAGATTATTAGCTGATATTGCACCGTAAAATGCCTCTTTTTCTCCATCGATAACTCTTATTTTAAATCCAGTTTCTTCTTTTACTCTCTTGATAAATTCATATCTATTTGGTGCATTTCTAACAGCTGCGGTAGCAACTATTAAAGTTTTTCTTGCTTTATACTCTTTAATGATTTTATTAAATAGTTTTAAAGAGGCTATCGATCTACAAATTGCCTCCTCTTGTAAAATACCATTAGCTTCAAAGCTTCCTTTAGAGATTCTAACATCAGCTTTTTGTTGTGCAACTAAATGAAAACCAAAACGACTCGTTCTTTGAAATATCACAACTCTTGTAGAGTTTGAACCAATATCAACTATAGCAATCCGTTTAGGCATATAGTATTATGCCTCTAAATCTAGTTGTTTAAGTTTATATTTTAACTCCTCAATACTCTCTATATTATCAGGATCAGTAACTATACAATCTACTGGACATACAGATATACATTGTGGTTCATCAAAAAAACCAACACACTCTGTGCATCTATCTGAATCAATTATATATATTGGATCACTCTCTTCTATTGACTCTGTAGGACACTCTTCTCTACATGCATCACAAGCTATACATTCATCTTTTATTATTAACGCCATTAATTAAGCCTTTTTTATTTTTTTACATCTGTTTATAACTTATTTACTCTTAAATCAACTTTAATACTATCTCTAGTTATATTAAAATATAAGACAAATGTAACAATATGCTCTCTTTAAGTGCTGCTAAAAGGTAAAATAAGTGTGGCAACTGTCCCAGCATGTTTATTTCGATTCTTTATACTAATAGTCCCTCCCATAGAGTCAGCAGCACTTTTAGCTAAAAATAGTCCTAATCCAGTACCACTTGAGTTAATAGTACGTTTAAATGGTGCAAATAGATCTAAATTATCAGGAATACCCTCACCAGAATCTTTAACTCTTATAACTAAATTATCTTTGCAGACAAAAGATTTAATCTCTATTTTTGAGCCTCTAGGGGAGAATTTAATAGCATTTTGAATTATATTTTGCAATATATGTCTTAAAAGAGTCTTTTTAATTTTAACTTTTAAACTATATGGTTTTAACTTATTAATAATAAATTTTTCCTCTTTTATTGCAATAATTTCAAACTCATCTGATAACTCTTTTATAAATTCTATTATATCTATCTCTTTAGCCTCTTCAAATTGTGCTCCTTCTGCTCTACCAAATGCAAGTATTGATTCTACAATCATATTTAAATTATCTATAGATTTTATATTTAGTCTTAGGGCTTTACTAAGTGTATCTATATTTTTATCTCTTTTGAGTAGCGTTACTTGGCTCTTTGTCTTAATAACTGCTAGTGGTGTTTTTAGCTCATGTGCTGCACCTATAAATAACTCTTTTTTATATAGTAAAAAACTCTCTATTTTTCCAATTAATTGATTAATAGAGTTGCCAAGTGGCTTAAACTCTTCAGGAACAGTGCTTAAGCTAAGTTGTGCTAATTTACTCTCATTCATTTTTGCTATTTTATTACTAAAGTATTTTATAGGTTTTATAAGCATTTTAGAGAGAAAAAATGCATAAAAAATTATTACTATTAGTGATGCCGCATTTAAGAAGATAATAGCTTTATATAGTCTATTTTCAAATTTAATATTTTTAGTAATATCTTTAGTTAGTATTAGGTAGCTTTGGCTTCTAAATTTATAAGGGAAAAAACCTTGAATTAAAAATTTTTTATTATCTTTAATTACTCTAAAAAAGCTTGGTCTATAGTTCATAAAGGGTGCAGAGGCAATTTTTGCATTAAGGTCAAGAGTATTTTTTAAAATAGTATCTCTCTGTTTTAGTTCATCCTCTAAATTGGGGTATGCATTAAGTAGAAAAGTTGCTTGTTTTTTAATGTGCTCTTCTAGTTGATAGTTAGAGTTATATCTTATATAAATAAATAGAGAGAACGACGTTATTAAAACTAGTGTTGCCATAGCAACAATAAGTTTTAAGAGAAAATTTATTCTTAAACTTCGCTTAAAAAGCAAAATCTATAGCCTCTACGTCTAACTGTCTCTACAGTTGTAATATTTAAAGGTTTATCAAGCTTTTGACGAATTTGATTAATTGCTACTTCTATTACATTTGGAGTTACAAGTTCTGGCTCTTCCCAAATAGCATCTAGAAGTTGCTCTTTAGATACTATTTGATCATTTCTCATAGCAAGGTGAGTTAAGACTTCAAAAGGTTTACCTTTTAGCTCTACACTCTCTCCCTTATATATAATTTTCTCCTCTTCAGGATTAATTATTAGATCTCCCATATCAATAATGTTACTACCACCAAATCTAAGTTTTGCCTCTATTCTCATAAGTAAAACTTCAAAATCGAAAGGCTTTTTAATATAATCATCAGCTCCTATTTTAAGTGCAGCAATTTCACTCTCTTTATCATCCCTTGCAGATAGTACAATTACAGATGTTTTAGAGCTTTTAGATTTGATCTCTGGAATCAAATCTATGCCATTGCCATCAGGTAACATCCAATCTAAAAGTATTAAGTCATAATTTCGTATATCAATCATATATCTTCCATCACTAATATTCTCTGCAAAATCAGTTTGATAGCCAAACTCTTTTAATCCATCGCTAAGTGTTTGATTTAGTGTTACTTCATCTTCAATTATTAATATTCTCATTTCTCTTCCTAAAAATTAAAAATTTCTTAAATTATACCATAAATTATATATTTTCATATAAGAAGATATAGATAAATATCTTAAAAACTATATTATTAACTAATTTGTACATATTTTTTAACTAAATATTTTATCTATGCTAGAATATAACTCAAGATTATAATAATCCCTAATTATCGATTAAAGATTACTATATTATAGGTCTGTTGCCATTTATAGAGTATGAGGTTAGTTTAATAGATAATTTAGGTCTAAATTGAAGGATAATATATATGAATAAATTAATAATTTCACTTTTAGCTTTGGTGTGTGTTACATCTATTAATGCTGCAAAATCTATATCTATAGATTTATCAAATCAGAGGATCTATGCTAAAAATGGTGGTCGAGTTGTATTTAGTGGTAGAATATCATCAGGTAAGTCTGGACACTCTACTCCAACAGGGACTTTTAGAATATTAGAGAAAGATAGGCATCATGTCTCAAATAAATACCCAGAACCAAATGGTGGAGCAAAGATGCCATATATGTTAAGATTAACAAACGGAGGAATTGCAGTTCATCAAGGTTATGTACCTAATTATCCTGCTTCTCATGGTTGTATTCGAGTTCCTAAATCTACTGCAATTAAATTATGGAGGTGGAGTAATATTGGTACTAAAGTTCATGTTTACGGAACTGCTTCAAGTTTTAGGTATGTTAAAAAATCTAAAAGAAGAGTTAAAAAATATGCCAAGAAGAGAAGAAAATTTAGAAAAAGACAATATCTATCTAAATCTAAAAAATATATTAGAAAAGTTCATAAAAAGAGGTTACATAGAACAAAAAAGAGATATATAGCTAAGAAGAGTAGAAGATATAAGAGATCAAATAGAAAAGTACATTATGCTAGAAGATCTAATTATAAGATTGTAGAGATCTATGATGGTTGGTAGCAGATACTAAGAGATACATTAGCGTAATCTAATATATCTGGTTTAGTAATTTTTAGCTTAAAACTTTTAATTTGAGTAAAGTTATTTAATAGCTTTTGCTTTGTAGCTAAAAGAGCCTCTTCTAGTAGTTCAAACTCTCCTTCTACTAGAGTCTCTTTGATTATGTTACATATTTTTACATAATCAATGTAGTTTTTATCTTTATAATTATATTCTGCTTCTAAATTAACAATAACTCTCTGTTTTTGAACTCTTTCGAACTCTAAAACTCCTATTATTGTATTGAAGGAAAAATTCTCTATCTCTATTTTCAAACTACTTTTCCTTCCTCTTTTGTGATTAATCTTTTTATATTTGGAATGTGTTTATAGAATATTATGAGTGCAATCAATAGTAATGGAGTATATGTTTTGATATTTGGTAGACCATCAGGGTATAGAATATAGCTACTTATAATAATAGATAAGAGTGCAATTAGAGATGATAGAGATGAGATCTTTACAACTTTTGCGAAGATAAACCAGATTACTAATGCTATCAAAGATGGGATAGGTATTAGTGTTAAAAGTACACCAAAACCTGTCGCTACACCTTTTCCACCTTCGAAGTTAAGAAATGGGCTATAGCAGTGACCAATTACTGCTAATACACCAATTGAGTATAATGTATAGCTATTAGCACCCATATATTTAGCAATTAAGATAATAACAGCACCCTTTATTGCATCTAAAAAGAGTGTTAATGCACCTAATTTTTTTGCTAATTTTGGATCTTGTTCTTTTATTACTCTAAGTACATTTGTAGCACCAATATTGCCACTACCATGCTCTTTTATATTGATACCACCTATACTCTTAGCTAAAATATAACCAAATGGAATACCTCCAATAACATAAGCTGCAACATAGAATAGACCATTAAAGCCAGTTAAAAGATCGAAAAAACCTTGAATTATAGAACCTAACATAAATTTACCTTTATAAATTTTAAACATATTCTACTATAAATAAACTTTGGTATAATATTTTTAATAAATTAATTGGAGAATTTATGGATTACAAAGCAGAGATAATAAAATTAAAAGAGAAGCTAGCAGTAACAGTAGTAGGTCATTTTTATCAAAGAGATGAAGTTTTTGATTTAGCAGATATTACAGGAGATAGCTTAGAATTAGCTAGAAGATGTCAAGCAGATAATAACCCATATGTTGTATTTTGTGGCGTTGGATTTATGGGTCAAAGTGTTAAAATAGTTGCACCTGAAAAGAGAGTATTTATGCCAAAAGTAGCTTGTTGTGCTATGGCTAGAATGATTGATGGTAGTTACTTTGATGATAGTGTAAACTA
Source organism: uncultured Nitratifractor sp. (assembly GCA_947311565.1). Lineage (GTDB taxonomy): Bacteria > Campylobacterota > Campylobacteria > Campylobacterales > Sulfurovaceae > JAADEQ01. Next base: position 11,698 of record CAMZLH010000062.1, on the reverse strand, counting down.
TATGGTAGAGCATGGTATTAAAAAAGAGGATATATTACCAATTACATATATAAACTCAGATGCAGTAGTAAAAGCAAAAGTTGGAGAGATGGGTGGGCTTGTATGTACTAGTTCAAACGCTTATAAGATAATTGAAAAAGGTTTAGAGAGTGGGAAGAAGATACTCTTTGTTCCAGATAGATGTTTAGGTCAAAACTTTGCAAACTCTATGGGGCTCAAGAGTTGTATAATAGGAGAGGGTGAGTGTGACCCAAAAGAGGCAGATATTATCTGCTTTAATGGTTTTTGCTCTGTACATCAGTTATTTACAGTTGATGATATTAAATTTTATCGTCAAAAGTATCCAGATATTTTAGTTGCAGTTCATCCAGAGTGTGATCCTGCAATTGTGAAAGAGGCAGATTTTTCTGGTTCTACTTCGCAACTTATAAAGTATGTAAATGAGTTGCCTGTTGATCAAAAAGTTGTAGTTGGCACAGAGTATAATCTTGTTAATAGGATGAGAGATAAAAATACCTATGTATTATCTGCTACAAAACCAGAGTGCCCTACAATGAATGAGACAACTTTAGAAGATCTTTATAGAGTATTAAAATCTATAGATGATGGACAGCCAATCAATGAGATATTTGTAGAGCCAAGAGTAGCTAAATATGCAAAACTAGCTCTTGATAGAATGTTGGAGATAAAGTAGTGTATCTAAAGCAGCAAGAGTTTTTAAAAGCAGCACTTTTAGAGGATATTGGAAGAGGTGATCTCTTTAGTAGAATTTCTAAATCTAAAGAGGCTAGTGGATATATTTTGGCTAAAAGTAGTGGGGTCTTTGCTGGTGTAGAGTATCTGTTAGCTGCAAAAGAGCTATTTAATATAGAGATTAATATATTAAAAGATGATGGTGTAGATTTTATAAAAGGTGAAAAGCTAGTTACTATAAAAGGGGACTCTAAAGTTTTGCTATCTTTAGAGAGAACTCTGCTTAATACAATATTGCATGCAAGCTCAATTGCAACCCTTACAAGAGAGTATGTTAAAAAGATATCTCCATATGGTGTTAAGTTGCTAGATACAAGGAAAACTAGACCAATGCTTAGAGAGTTGGAGAAGTATGCTATTAGATGTGGTGGTGGTGTAAATCATAGAATGGGCTTAGATGATTGTTTAATGCTTAAAGATACACATCTTAAGACAATAGATAATCTAGAAGAGTTTATGGTAGAGGTAAGAGAGAAGATACCATTTACATCTAAAGTAGAGATTGAGTGTGAGAGTATAGAGATGGCTAAAAAAGCCTTTAAAGCAGGTGCAGATATTGTAATGTGTGATAATATGAATTTAGAAGATATTAGAGAGGTAGTTAATTTAAGAGATAGTAGCTACCCTCATATCTTAATTGAAGCTAGTGGAAATGTAACACTTGATACGATAGAAGATATTGCAAAGTGTGGTGTAGATGCAATTAGTAGTGGTTCAACTATTCATCAGTCAAGATGGATTGATTTATCTATGAAGATGGATTAGAAGTGGATTATAAAGAGGCTTTTGTAGAGTTTAAAAGATTAATTGATAGTTACAAAAGAGTTACAATTGTATCTCATAAAAGAGCAGATGGAGATACAATTAGTAGTGCTTTAGCACTTTATAGTTATTTAAATAGTATTAGTGTAAAGAGTGAATTGGTATGTATAGACAGTGATCTACCACAAGAGTTTTCATTTTTATATGGATTTGATAGATTTAAAAATAAGATAAGTTACTCTGATAGTTTAGTTGTAACTTTAGATTGTGCAACACTTGGCAGATGTGGATTTGATTTAGAGAATAGAGATATTATAAATATAGATCATCATCAAGATAATAGTCTATTTGGTAATTTAAATATAGTTAATGTAGATGTATCTACAACTATAGTTCTATATAAGCTCTTAAGAGTTTATAGTAATATATCTAAAGATTGTGCAGTCGCAATATATAGTGGTCTTTTAAGTGATAGTAAAAATTTTACTTCAACACTTACAACTAAAAATACACTCTTAATTGCAAGTGAACTTTTAGAGTTAGGTGTAGATTTAAACTTAGTAGCAAATAGAGTTAATCGCTCTAAAGCTCTATCACATATTAGAGTTAAAGCTAAAGCTATAGATAGTTTAGAACTTTTTAATAATGGTAGAGTTGCTGTAATGAGTTTAACTAAAGATATTTTAAAAGAGACAGGAGCATTGAACTCTTCAATAACTGGATTAGTTGATGAAGCACTATCTTTAGTTACAGTAGAGATAGCAACTTTAATTGTAGAGAGTGATAATTTTTTAAAAATTTCAATACGCTCTAAAAATATAAATATATCTAAAATAGCCCAAAAATTTGGTGGTGGTGGACACAAAAATGCAGCCGGATTTGAAGTTAATAATGATACAATAGAGAACTTTAAAAATATTTTATTAAAAGAGTTATATAAGGGATTATAGATGAGAAAGAGAAGAAGAGGTAGTAGCTCAATTTTAAAGGTATTAGTAACTATAACACTATTAAGTGGAGTAGGTTATTTTGCGTATAATTCACCTTATTTTGAGAGAGAAGTACCAAAAATAAATATTAAAGGTAAACTTTATGTTAATTCAAAGATACCATTAAAATTTACAATTGAAGATAATGTAGCAGTAAAGAGTTGCAGGGTAATGTTGACTTCTAAAGATGAGAAGTATCATATATATGATCAAAAGTTCCTGCAGAGTGGAACTAAAAAAGATATTGAGATAAATCTTCCAATAGAGGTGATTGAGAGTAAAAATAGTGATTGGATTGTTACTGTAGTAGCAAGAGATAAGAGTTACTGGGGTTTCTTTATGGGAAACAAGAGTACTTTTGAAGGTAAACTACAGATCGATAATACTCCACCTAGGATAACAATTCTATCTAATAGCTCATCTATTATAAAGGGTGGAAGTGCATTAGTAATATATAGAGTAAAAGAGAAAAGTCTAAAAGAGACATATGTAGATATTGGTGATGGTATAAAATTTAAAGCAATAAAATATAGAAAGAATGGAGTCTATGCTACACTTGTGGCTTGGCCATTTAATAAAAGTAATTTTAATCCTAAAGTAGTTGCAGTAGATAATGCAGAAAATATATCTAAGAGTAGTTTAAATATAAATAAATTGAATAAAAAATATAGGATCTCAAATATTAGAGCAAGAGATAAATTTATTGATGGTAAAATCACCGAATTAGCAAACAATAGTCAAAAATTTTCAAATATAGATAATAAAATAGATAGATTTAGAGCTGTAAATGAGAAGATGAGGTTAGCAAATGAGAAGTTAATTCATAAATACTCATCGGCTGTAACACCATTTGGTAATAAGTGGGGTATTAAGCAATTTAAACCACTAAGAAGAGCAAAAAGAGTATCAGATTTTGGTTCTAAAAGATTTTATTATTATAAAAGTAGGGATAATATAATATCTACATCATTTCATGTAGGTTATGATTTTGCTAGTGTTAAGCATGATAATTTATATAGTAGTAGTGGTGGTGTTGTTAAATTTGCATCTAATAATGGGATATATGGTAACATGCCACTTATTGATCATAAATTTGGATTATATACTATATATGGACACTGTTCTGAAATTTTAGTAAAAGTAGGAGATAGCGTTAAAAGTGGCCAAATAGTAGCAAAAACTGGAAAAAGTGGGCTTGCCTTAGGAGACCATGTACACTTTGGTATGTTGGTTCAAGGAGTAGAGGTTTATCCACTAGAGTGGATGAGTAAAAAGTGGATATCGACACATATAGATGCAATTTTTAGGAAAGCTGATAGAATTTTAGGGTATAATTAATTAGAAGCCAACTTTTGGAGGGTAGATGTTTCAGCAGACAATTAAAAAAAATGTTGAGGTAGTAGGTATTGGTTTACATAGTGGTGAACCAATACGAGTTATAATTGAACCAATGCCTGCTAATAGTGGAGTAGTTTTTATTCATGCAAATAGTGGAGTAGAACTTACATTAAAACCAGAGAATATTACAGAGACAAAACTGGCAACAGTTATTGGTGAGAGACCAAATGCTATATCTACTATAGAGCATTTCTTATCAGCTCTTTATGCTTATTCTATAGACAATTTAAGAGTTACTGTTTATGGTAACGAGATGCCTGTTATGGATGGTAGTGCAGTATCGTTTTGTATGCTGTTTGATGAAGCAGGAATAGTTAAACAGAGTTCTTCTAAATCAATATTACTTATCAAAAAAGAGGTTAAAGTCGAGCAAGATGGTAAGTTTGCACTATTAAAACCAGCTAAGAAGCCAATATTTAATTTTGCAATATCTTTTAATCATCCAGCAATTGGAGAACAAGAGTTTAGATATATTTTTAGTAAACAAAGCTATATAGATGAGATATCAAGAGCTAGAACTTTTGGTTTTTTAAGAGATATTCAATATCTTCAAAATATTAATTTAGCACTTGGTGCTAGTTTAGAGAATGCTATAGGATTAGATGATACATCTATTTTAAATCCTGAGGGATTAAGATATGATAACGAGTTTGTAAGGCATAAGATTTTAGATGCAATGGGAGATTTAATGTTAATTGGGCATAGGGTAATTGGTGAGTATAGCGCATTTGCTAGTAGCCATGAGCTAAATCATCTACTAACACTAAAGCTTCTTAGTGATAGCTCTGCGTATGAAATTGTTAAGTTTGAAGAGTATGAAAACTCTAGAGAGCTTTTGAAAATCTTTGCTTAGGAGATATAGTATAGTAGTTTTAATAAATACACTTTCCAAACCAATGTATATTGGTTTTTATGAAAGAGATAGCTTAATTAAGCAAAAAGTGATTGATGGATTAACTTCAGATACTCTACTTCCAATAATAAATGATATATTAAAGAACTATGAGATACAAGAGTTTATATATACATCTGGTCCAGGTAGTCATATGTCTACAAAAATTACATATATGATACTAAAAACATTACAAATTACTAAAGATATTCCGTTTAGATCAGTTAGTGCTTTTGAGTTAAATAGTAATAAACCTATTAAAGCTTTAGGAAAACTCTATTTTATCAAAGAAAAAGAGACTATAATTACAAAAAAATTAGAAGATGATCAATTAAACAGTTTTAGTATGCCAAGTAGTTTATCTACAATAACCATTTTAGAGCAAACTGAGCCAAGTTATCATATAGATGCTGTTAATTAAGTAAGGAATTTAATGTTAATATCTGTGCCTGCAACTAGTGCCAATTTGGGTCCTGGTTTTGATACTTTAGGTTTATCGATAAATCTTAGAAATGAGATTAGAATAAAACCATCTAGATTTTTAAGTGTATCAACAAAGGGAGAAGGGTCTAGTAATCCAAAAATTAAGAAAAATAGTATGTTTTTAAATATATTTAATGAACACTATAAAAGATTAAGTGGTGGTAAATATAATACTTTTAGATTTGAGTTTATGAATAAGATACCAATATCAAGAGGCTTAGGTAGCTCATCTGCAGTAATTGTATCTGCTTTAACTGCATCACATGTAGCTGCTGGTGTTAAATATAATAAGAGAAAAATATTGAATTTAGCATTAAAGTATGAGCCGCATCCAGATAATATTACTCCAGCAGTAATGGGTGGTTTTAATGTTTCTTGTTTACATGATGGTAGAGTCTATAGCAAAAAGCATAGGCTACCAAATTATCTTAAAGCTGTATTAGTTGTTCCAAATAAGACTATATCTACAAATAGGTCTAGAAATGTTTTACCAAATAGTTATCATAAAGAGGAGACAGTTTTTTCTCTATCTCACGCTGCATATATGACAGCACTATTTATGAGTGAATCTTGGGAACAACTTAAGATTGCTGCAAAAGATAAACTTCATCAAGATAGAAGAATGTCTATGATGCCAGAACTCTATAGAGTACAGTCATTAGCTTTAGATAATGGTGCCTTAATGAGTACTCTATCTGGCAGTGGTTCTACATTTTTTACACTCTGTTATGAAGATGATGCAAAAAAAATTGCAAAAATTCTGGATGAAGCTTTTAGTGAATATAGAGTAATGGTTTATGATTTAGATAATTATGGTGTTACAAGTAAGAGTTAGGAATTTGTGATATAATACCAATGAGAAAATCTAATCCTATAAGAATGTGTATATCATGTCGTACAAGGGAGTCAAGACAAGAGCTTATCAGACTACAAAAAGATCATAGTAATCTTATTAGATATAGTGGCACAGGTAGAAGTTTTTACCTATGCACTAGGTGTTTAGAGGGTCAGCATATTTCTAAAATAATAGCTGGAAGAGAAAAATTAGATGTTAAAAGCGTAGAAGAGTTAATTAAGGAGTTGATAGATAATGTCAAAAATTAAAATTGAAGAGGTAGCACTAGAAGCTGGTGCTAACGATAAAGATGCAATAGAGAAAGCAAAAGAGTTAGGTTATAACGTTAGAGCAAAAAATAGTACAATTACTGCTGAAGAGGCAGAGATACTAATGGATTATTTAATCTCTGGAAAGAGACCTAATAGTAGATCTAAAGTAAGTAAAGATAGTGAAAAAGTAGAAGTTAAAACTACTAATGAGAAAGTTAAAAAGATAGAAAATGAGCTTAAAACTAAGAGTGATGAGTCTGAAAAAAAGGTAGAAGAGCCTAAAGAGTCTATAGAAAATAGTGTTGAAAAGATTATAGAAGAGAAACCAGAAGAGATAGTAGAGATTAAAAAGCCTACTAGAAAAAGAAAAGGCATTACTGCAACTCCTAAAGATCAACCAAAAGAAGAGAAGATAGATGAGTCTGATAAAGTAGAAGTTGAGCCAAAAAAAGAGCCACTTAAAAGACGTGGTATAACTATAATTAAGAAGAAAAATCCTAAAAGAGTTATTCCTAAAAGAGATGGTAACTCTACAATGAAGATGGAGTCATCTGCTCCAAAGAGAAAGAAGAAGAAAACTCCTGTTACTGCAAAAGATAGTGGTAAAAGAATAGAGTTGGGTGATAACAGAGGTATAGGTGGAAATAATGAACTTTATGAAGAGGAAGAGGTAGTATTACTAGATTTTTCAGATAAAGTAATATTTGAAGAGCAGCAAAGACAAGAGTTAAGAAGGAAAGAAGAGGCTCGTAAACGTGCAGTTATGGGTGGTTCTCAGAAAAATATGGCTAACCGTATTCGCCATAGAACTGCTGGTCAAAGAAAGAGAAAAAAGAGAGATTATAAAAATAGAGAGGTAGAAGTTAAAAAAGTTGACGCTATTAAGATACCAGAAGATGTAAGAGTTTATGAGTTTGCAGAGAAAATTGGTAAGAGTGTAGGGGAGATTGTTAAGACACTATTTGCACTAGGTACTATGGTTACTAAAAATGACTTTTTAGATAAAGATTCTATAGAGATTTTGGCTGATGAGTTTGAAGTAAAAGTAGAGACTATTAACCCTCTTGATGCTTTAGATTATGTAGCTCAGTATGATGATGTAGAAGATAGTAGTAGTAGTGAGAGACCACCAGTTGTAACAATTATGGGTCATGTTGATCATGGTAAGACATCTCTTTTAGATAAGATTAGAGAGTCTAAAGTAGCTGCAAGAGAGGCTGGTGGAATTACTCAGCATGTTGGTGCTTATCAGGTGGAGAAAGATGGTAAAAAAGTTTCATTTATAGATACACCAGGTCACTCTGCATTTACTCAGATGAGAGCAAGAGGTGCTCAAGCTACAGATATTGCAATTATTGTTGTAGCTGCAGATGATGGTGTTATGCCACAAACTAAAGAGTCTATATCTCATGCAAAAGCTGCAGATGTACCAATTATTATTGCAGTAAATAAAATGGATAAAGAGTCTGCAAATATTGATAATGTTAAATCTCAGTTAGCAGAGCTTGATATTATGCCAGTCGATTGGGGTGGTGAGTATGAGTTTGTTCCAGTATCCGCTCACACAGGAAAAGGTATAGATGAGTTACTAGAGACAATATTGCTTCAAGCAGAGATTATGGAGCTAGACGCAGATGCAACGAGAGCTGCAAAAGCAATTGTAATTGAGAGTTCGGTAGAGAAGGGCTTGGGAACAGTTGCAAATATAATTGTTAAAAATGGTAGCTTAAGTGTTGGAGATAATATTATTGTTGGTACAACTTTTGGTCGTGTTAAAACTATGATTTTAGATGATGGAAGTAGAGTTAGAAAGATTGGACCAAGTACACCAGCTAAGATAGTTGGTCTAGATAATGTGCCAGAAGCTGGTGATATTTTAATTGGTGTTGATAGTGAAAAAGAGGCAAGAGAGATTGCAGACAAAAGAAGAGAACTTGCAAGAACAAAAGAGCTATCTAAGAGTACAAAAGTATCTATCGATGAGCTTAGTGATTTAATTGCTGAGGGTAAGATTAAGAAGTTACCAATTATAGTTAAAGCAGATGTACAAGGTTCTTTACAAGCAATTAAACAAGCATTAGCTGAGCTTAAAAATGAAGAGGTAGAGGTTAATATTATTCATAGTGGTATTGGCGGGGTTAGTGAGAGTGATGTTGTTCTAGCAGATGCAAGTGAACACTGCTATATAGTTGGTTTTAATGTTAAGCCTACAAGTTCAGTTAAAAGTAAGGCTAAAGAGATTGGTGTAGAGATTAAAACATATAGTATTATCTATGATTTATTAGATGATGCAAAATCTCTTCTTGGTGGATTGATGAGTCCAGTAGTTACAGAAGAAGCTGCTGGTAAAGCAGAAGTGCGCCAAACATTTAGTGTTGCAAAAGTTGGAACAATTGCTGGTTGCATGGTAATTGATGGTAAAATAGAGAGAAACTCTGTAGCTAAGTTAGTTAGAGCTGGCGATATTATATACGAGGGTAAAATTAGCTCACTTAAGAGATTTAATGATGATGCCAAAGAGGTTTCTAAAGGTCATGAGTGTGGTATTATGTTAGATGGATTTAATGAGCTTAAAGAGGGTGATATAATTGAGACTTATAAGCTAATAGAGGAGCAAGTTACTCTATGAATCCAGCAGAAATAAAGCGTAAGAGAACGGAATCTGTACTAAAAGAGCTTCTACCAGAGGCTTTTTCTATGTTAGATGATAGTCAACTACAGACTTTAGTAGTTACAGAGGTTGTTTGCTCTCGAGGTAGATATGATTCGAAAGTTTTTTTAGATAAAGCAGATATTGATGAATCTACTCAAAGTGAAATTTTAAAAAAACTTAGAAAAGTTCAGGGATTTTTAAAAAATTATGTAAAAGAGAGTGAAGGTTGGTATAGATCACCAAATTTTGCTTTTGAGTTTGATGACCATATGGAGAGAATATCCAAAATAGAAGATCTATTTAATCAGATAAAAAAAGAGAGTAGCAATGATAATTAAAGAGATAGAAAATATTGTAAACTCTTATGGTGCAAAGCTTTATGATAGTGAAGTTGTACAAGAGAATGGAGATACAATCTTTAGAGTTTATATTCTCAAAGATAGTGGAGTGAATTTAGATCTATGTGCTAATATTTCAAGAGATGTATCTCCACTTTTAGATATCAATTCACCAGTAAGTGGAGAGTATAGATTCGAGGTGAGTTCACCAGGAATTGAGCGTAAGTTAACTAAGTTAAGCCACTTTATAGATTCTGTAGGTGAGAGAGTTAAAGTTAAAGTAGTTGGTGATGGTAAATATAAAGGTATACTGAAGAGTGCAAATGATACAGGTATAGAGTTAGATACAAAAGATGAAACTCTCACATTTAGCTACTCTCAGTTAGGAACAGTAAAAACTTATTTTGAGTGGTAGATATAAGATAGATACTCTATTCTCTTGTTTTTTATTTGTAATATTTTTTAAGATATATACTCTAAAAAACTGAGTGCTTCTAGAGATTTTACAGTTTTAGAGTATTAGGGAACTCCCTAACTACTCTTCATGCTTTGTATCGGCTAGTTTCTCTATAAATCTAGTTACTATTCTAACTCCTGCACCACTTGAACCGTACGGATTTTCACCCCATTCATGTTCAACAAAGGCTGGTCCTGCTATATCTAGGTGCAGCCATTTTTGTTTATTCTCTTTTTTTATAAATTTATCTAAAAATAGACCAGCTGTAATTGCACCACCATATCTAGTATTAGATATATTACAAATATCGGCTATTTTACTATTTAAACTCTTTTTTAGATATTTATTAAATGGAAGTTTTGCAGCCATTTCATTAGATGCTATATTACCAGCATATAACATCTTATCTATAATTTTTTCGTTGTTTCCCATTATACCTATTGTGTAGTGTCCTAGTCCAACCACACATGCACCTGTTAATGTTGCTAAATCTATAATATAGTTTGCATTTACCTTCTCTTGAGCATAGCATAGCATATCTGCTAAAACTAAACGACCTTCAGCATCTGTATTTCTTACTTCTATAGTTGTTCCATCTTTAGCAGTTAGAACATCATCTGGTTTGTAGGCATTTCCACCTATCATATTCTCTACAGCACCAATAAATCCATGTACTTCTATGGGTAGATTTAGTCGACTTACTGCTTGCATTATTCCAATCACTGCAGCCCCACCACTTTTATCAGATTTCATAGTTACCATATAGTCACTGGGCTTTAGACTTAATCCTCCACTATCATATGTTAATCCTTTACCAATAATGGATATAACAGTTTTTGTGTTTTTAGGCTTATAACTTATATGAATTACTCTTGGAGGGTGAGAACTAGCTCTAGCAACTGCTAATAGTGCACCCATTTTTTCATTTTTAATATCTGATCTATTTAAAATATTACACTCTAAATTTTCAGTTGATGCAATATCTTTAGCAACTCTTGCCATAATTTTTGGATAGAAGTCATCTGGTGGTGTATTTACAATATCTCTTGTTAAATTAACAGCCACTGAAGTCTCTATGCCTTTTGTAATTGCTCTTTTTATTGCAGCTTTATCTACATCTTTTCCATTATGCTCTTGCGATGATATAATTACCTTTTTTAAGTTAAGCTCTCTATCTTTTGTTTTATATCTTGTATAGTTATATACACCTAAGTTAATGGCTTCTGCAAGTGCTCTAACAGTTGCCGTACACTTTTGATGGCTAAGGTATGTAGCAAGTTTTATACTTTTATATTTTTTGCTAGAAGCAACTCTAATTGCAGTAGCAACTGCAGGTCTAATATCTTTAGATTTTAAAGATTCACTTCCTACAAATATCTTTCTACTCTCAGGAAGAAGTATAACTTCATCCTGTTCTGCGTTAAAGGCAGCATTATTAAGTATATCCTTATACTCTATGCAACTCTTATGCTCTAAGTTTTTATCTACTACAACTATTAACTCTAAATCTGCTTTTATATCTTGTAGATTGTTATCTATATACTCTATTTTCATCTATATCCTTTATTCAAAATTTAGTAACTCTTTTGCTTGCATCATATCTTTGTCTCCACGACCAGAGATATTTACAACAATTAGTTTATCTTTTATTTGCTCTTTTGGTATCTTTTTAAGGTATGCTATTGCATGTGAGCTCTCAAATGCTGGTATTATACCCTCTGCTTGGCTTAACCATACAAATGCTTCTAGTGCCTCTTTATCTGTAATGTGATCATATTTTACTACACCTTCATCTTTTAAAAATGCATGTTCTGGTCCAATACCTGGGTAATCAAGTCCCGCACTTATAGAGTGAGCTTCTTCTAT
>CAMZLH010000061.1 GCA_947311565.1 uncultured Nitratifractor sp. | reverse complement strand
TTGCATCTGCAGATGCTTATGGTGTTAATCCACCAGATTTAAGTAAAGTTGGAGCATTGTATGATGAGAAGTTCTTAATTGACTTTGTTCAAAATCCAACTCATGCTACACATACCAAAAAGTTAGCTATGCCACCAAGTGCAAGCAGTGCTCAAGATGCAGCTGATATTGTTGCATACTTAAAGTCTATTGCACCAAAAGAGGTTAGCAACAAAGAGGCATTTGAGGTAACTTGTGGTAGATGTCATGCTATGAGATACGCAAAATGGACTCAAATTGGTACAGAGCCAAAAGGTAAAGTTAATATTAAGACTGGTCAAAATACGGAAGTTATTAAATTTAAAGAGAAAGCTGCACACTACCAAGGTAAGTTGGCTGACTATATGGGTAAACTTCCACCAGATTTATCTATAATAATCAGAGCAAGAAGTGAGCACTTCTTAGAGACATTCGTAGAAGACCCACAAACTCAACTTCCAGGTACTGCAATGCCAAGAGTTGGTTTAACTAAAGAGGGTTATGAGAAAGTTAAAGGTTATTTAGAAGAGGTTGGTGATCCATCGGCTCCAAAAAGAGCAGCAACAGGACCATGGGTACTTGGTTTCTTTGTAATCTTTACTCTATTAGCTTATGGCTGGTATAAGTCTCAATGGAAAGGCTTGAAGTAATTGATAGCTAAATAAAAAAGCTTAAGGCTAAAAGCCAAAAGCTTTCATTTCGTTCCCATTTTTTAAGTGGGAACGAAATTTTATCTTAAACCCTATTTTAAACATTCACACACTTTATAAAAACTACCTACATTTTGATATAAATCATCTATTTTATAGTATTTTTTTGATACCCTTATGAATAAAAGTAAGCTTAAGGCTAAATGCTAAAAGCAGAAAGCTTAGAGTATATAGTTTAATACTTTAAGCTTTAACAAAAAAGGTTAATATGTTAATAGATGGACATGGAAGAGAAGTAAACTATTTAAGAGTATCTGTTACAGAGAGATGTAACTTTAGATGCCACTACTGTATGCCAGAGAAGCCATTTAGTTGGAACCCTAAAGAGAATTTATTAAGTTTTGATGAGCTATTTAAATTTATCAAAGTTGCAATAGATGAAGGTGTTAATAAGGTTAGAATTACAGGTGGAGAGCCACTACTTCGTGAAGATTTAGATAAATTTATAGAGCTCATACACAACTATAAACCAGATATAGACTTAGCAATTACAACAAATGCTTTTTTACTTGCTAACTCAGCAAAAAGACTTAAAAGTGCTGGTTTAAAGAGACTTAATATATCTTTAGACTCTCTAAAACCAGCAGTTGCAGCACAAATTGCACAAAAGAATGTCTTAAGTAATGTGTTAGAAGGTATTGAAAAGGCTTTAGAAGTTGGTTTAAATGTAAAGATAAATATGGTGCCACTAAAAGGTATTAATGATGGCGAGATTTTGGATATTTTAGAGTTTTGTCGCCAAAGAGATATTACCGTTCGCTACATTGAGTATATGGAAAACTCTCATGCAAGCAGTGATATACAAGGGATGCACGGAAGAGAGATTTTAGAGGTTATAAAACAAAAATATACAATCAAAAAGGTTGGTCGCCAAAAGAGTAGCCCAAGTTTTAACTATGAGATACAGGAGAATGGTTATATATTTGGGTTAATAGACCCCCACAAACACGACTTCTGTGAAGATTGTAACCGTATTCGACTAACAGCCGAGGGGCATTTGATACCATGCTTATATTTTGATGAAGCACAAAGTATAGCCGAAGCTGTTAAAGAAGATAATATAGATAAAGCTGCTGATATTTTAAAAGATGTATTGGCAAACAAGCCAAAAGAGAATCGCTGGAGCGAAGAAGATAGTGAAGGCTCAAGTAGAGCTTTTTATGAGACAGGTGGCTGATGTTTTATATAGTTGAAGAGTTTTTCTCTATTCAAGGAGAGGGTAAGTATGCAGGAGTCCCATCATATTTTTTACGAACTGGTGGATGTAACATGAACTGTCCGGGCTTTGGTACAAAATATAGTATTGATTCAGAAGAGTTTATAGGTTGTGATACATATTTTGCAGTTGATTCTAAATTTTCAAAGAAGTGGCAAAGAGTCGATGATGCATATATTTTAATAAGAAGATTAGAGAGTGAAATTAAAAATATTGGCTATAAACCACACTTTGTAATAACAGGCGGAGAGCCACTACTATATTTTAATAATACTCTCTTCTATAAAGTAGTCTCTTGGTTAGTAGAGCAGGGTATTAAAGTAACATTTGAGACAAACTCCACTATAGAGATAGATTTTGATAACTATCCAATATATAAACAAATTATCTTTGCTCTATCGATAAAACTAAGTAATTCCGGTGAGCAAAAAAGTAAAAGAGTAAATAAAAAAGCGATAGAAATTATTACTCAAAATACAAAAGATAGCTTTTTTAAATTTACAATAAGCAAAGAGTTAATAGAGAAATCTGCTATAGATGAGATAAATGAACTTAAAGAAATAGCCCCTAATTTAGATATTTACTGTATGCCTGTAGGAGAGTGCAGAGAGACAATATGGGGGAATGACGAAGCTGTATTTAACTTTTGTAAAGATAATAATTTTAAATATAGCGATAGACTACATATAAGAGTTTTCGATAAAACACAAGGTGTATAGGTATAAGAACTACCTAGTTCTATAGTTAACTCTCTACATAACTAATAATAGACCTCTTATATAACCCCAAAGTAGGTATATTGTCTTTTAAGAGTTAAAGTTCTATTTTGAATATATTTAATAAAACTCTATTATGCAGTAAAAGTATTTTATATATTTAAAGAAGTGGCATAGAGAAATAAAATCTCTATACTCTCTTTATTTCTTAGTAGTATCTTATTTATATATTATTACATTAAAGAATATATATAAACATAATTATGACATTTAGTAATATATATTTAAGTATATGTCTATATATGTAACATTAATAATATATTTTACTAATATAATAAACTAAATTTATAAATATAGATTGCATATATGATATAATCTTATTGTATTTAAATTTTAAAGGAGAAGTAATGAGTTTAAAAAAATTAGGTATTGTTTCATTAATGGCATTAACTGTAGTTGGTTTTAGTGCATGTGGAGGAGGTAATTCTACTGTGGCAGAAGGATCAAAATCTTTAATTGGAACATGGGGTGAATGCCAATTAGATGGTGATGGTTCAAGAAAAAAAGTATTAACTTTTAATAGTGATAAATCTGGAACTTTTGCAAGGTATATCTATGAGAATAAAACATGTGAAGGCGAAGGTGATTTATCTGAAAATGAAACATTTACATATAGTAGTGGTAAAACATTTAAAGCAGGAGACTCTGATGCAACAGAGTTAGATTTTACTGTAGAAGATGGAAATTTTTATACATCTTACAAGTTAACAGAAACAACTTTTACTTTGGCAGAAGATGGTGATGATGTAGATTGTGGAGGAAGTGCAGATAGTCGCTGTAAAAACTTTAATGAAAATAGTGTAATATTTACAAAAGAGTAATCACTTCAGCACTAGACAGCTAAGTTTAGTGCTTTTTTATCTACATATTTATAAAACTAATAAACAATTAACTTTTAAGATAATCTTTTTTATGTTATAATCTTGGCTATAATAAATTAAAAGGATTAAAATGGCAACTAAAGCTTTAACAGCAGAGAACTTTAATGAGACAATAGAGAGTAATGATATAGTTATTATTGATTTTTGGGCAGAGTGGTGTGGACCTTGTAAGCAGTTTGGACCAATTTTTGAAAAAGTCTCAGAGGAGTATCCAGATATCGCTTTTGTAAAAGTAAATACAGAAGAGCAAAGAGATCTAGCAGGACATTTCCAAATTCAGTCTATTCCAACAGTTATAATATTTAGAGAGGGTATAGGTATATTCCAACAACCAGGTATGTTACCAGAAGATGGATTAAAAGATATTATAGAGCAAGTTAAAGCCTTAGATATGGATAAAGTAAGAGAAGAAGTAGAGAAAGAACAATCTCAAAACCAACAATAGTTAGTGCACTCTTTGCACTATATTATAGTAATAAAATATGATAAAAGCATCTATAGATTTTGGTACAACTAACTCTGTAGCATCAGTTAATATTGATGGCAAAATAGAGATGGTTAAGTTAGGTAAAGATAGTCTGCATACACCTACAGCACTTTTTTTTAATTTTGATGAACATAAGTTTTATGTAGGTGATGAAGCTATATCTCAAATAGAAAATGCAGAGTTTGGAAGATATTTTGTATCTTTAAAGAGCTTTTTAGGTACAGAAGATAAATTAGAGATAAATTTATTATATAAAAGTTATACAATAGACGATTTAATATCTATAATTTTAAAAAGATTTAAAGAGAAAATAGAGAAACATATTGGAGAAGAAGTAACTAACTTAACACTAGGTAGACCAGTTAAGTTTAATGATACCAATAGTAGACTAGATATACTCGCAGAAGATAGATTAAAAAATGCTGCCATGAAAGCTGGTTTTAAAAAGATAAATTTTTGCTTTGAGCCAGTTGCTGCATCGTTATCATATAATACTAGAGATAAAGAGAGACTTTTAGTCGCAGATATTGGTGGTGGTACAACAGATTATACTATTATAGATAATAGTAAAGTTTTGGTAACTAATGGTATATATATTGGTGGCAATAATTTTGATAGCCGTATTATAAGAGGTTTTGTATCTACATATCTAGGTGAGGGGTTAATTTATAATAGTATGGGAAAAGATCTTAAGGTTTCGCACTCACTATTTGTTGACCTTTATGAGTATTATAAATTTATAAAGATGTATGATATACAAATAATTGAGAGCATTAAAAAGTATATACATATGAGTTATGACAAAGTACCTCTAAAGAGACTTTTAGAACTAATAGAGGAGAATCTATATTTTGATTTTTTAAAAGAGATTATAGATTCTAAAATAGAACTATCTACTAAAAGTAATAGTGAGATCGATATGAGTTTCTTTACCGATAAGTTTACAACCACTATAACAAAGGAGCAATTTATACTCTCTACTAAAGATGAAGTTTCTAAAATAGAAGAGAGACTATTTGATACTTTAAAAGCTGCAAATTTAACTCCAAATGATATCGATAGAGTTCTTCTAACAGGTGGAACAACACTTATTCCATCTGTTAAAACTATATATAAAGATATATTTGGAGAAGATAAGTTAATTCAAAAAGATGTATTTACTACAGTAGGGTATGGGTTATCTCTTTACAGTTAAGTATAATATATTAAAATTATTATTTTTAATTAAATAAATTAATCCTATTATTAGTATAATTAACTGATCTCTTCTGTAACTAGATATTTATTTATAGAGTTATGCAAGAAGTCTATTAAAAAAATAAGGAGATATAATGAAACTGAAATTAACTTTTTTAGTAGTTTCTGCAATAGCTATTGCTCCAGCTGCTGAATTAAGTGTTGGTAAGGGAACTTTTGACTGGAGTATAGGAGTACCTGGACTAATGAGTACATCTTTTAGTTTAGATACTACAGTATATACTTTAGCTAATCCACATGATAATTTTTTAAACTCTAAATACTATTTTTTCTATGACGCAGATCTATATACATCAGATTTTGTAGATAAAGTAACAAATTTTGTAACAAAACCTTTAACAAGTAGTGCTATTAATGGTGAGTATCAAATAGCTGGTTTTGATATGGATATAGGTATTGGATATGATCTAAAGCATGATGGTGATGACTATTTTGGTATAGGTTTAGTAACAGGTCTATCCGCGCCTGTTGTAAAAGTAAAAGATTTTGAAGAGACTATAAAATTAAATTATGCATTGCTAGATAATTCAGAAACAGATATTATGACATATAAAATTGGTATAGGTGCTCATGCTTCTAAATCACTAACTAATTCTCTTTCTATAAGTGCAAATACATATGTGGCATTTCAAAAAGGTGATATAGATAGTGATTTGTTAGGTACATTTGATGTCGATGGAATATATACATCTTTTTCAACACAGTTAAAGTATACACCATATAAATCAAATGGTAAAGAGTTATATTTTACTTTAGGATATAAATATAAAAATTGGGATATTAATGATGCAAAAATTAATATTGCAAACATAATTCCAGTTGAGAAACCATCAATTGGCAATGTGGGCTTTTCATCTAATAGTGGATATGTAGGAGTAGGTTTTAATTTTTAGTTAAAGTTATACTATATCTCTAATAATAAAATAATTTTACTATCTAGTCAATATTTAATTAAATATTGGCTGCTATTTACTTAAAGAGTACTTTTTAAATATTACACTGATTAATAAAATAACTCCCAAATATTTAGACTCTTTTCAGAAACATCTTACCAACATAGGCAGAGTAGGTTTTATAGTATAAAAGCAATGTAAATCTAAATTTATCTTAGACTTGAGTCTAATCATATAAACTTTCTTTAGTTATAATTTTTAGTTTAACTTGACAAATGGAACTCAATATTATATAATTATGCGAAATATTTTATAACGGAGGTCAAATTTGAATCAAGAAGATAAAAAAATAGAAGAAGAGAGTATAAAAGAAGAGCCACAAGTAGAGATGGAGCAAGAAGATAGCACTGAAGAAGAGATTAATTTAGAAGATGAGTTAACTAAGTGCCAAGATGCATTAAAAGAGAAAGAGAATGAGTATTTAAGAGTATATGCAGATTTTGAAAATAGTAAAAAAAGATTAGAGAAAGAGAAACAATCAGCTTTAATGTATGCAAATGAGAAGTTCTCTTCAGATCTATTGAGTGTATTAGATACATTTGAGAATGCTTTAAAGTCTATTGAACAGATTGAGAGTAATGATTCTGATGCAATTGATAAGATAAAAGATGGAATGAAACTAACATATGATCAACTTCTATCTATTCTTAAAAAACATGGAGTTGAAGAGATAGAGTGTGATAAAGAGTTTGATCCAAATTTTCATCAAGCTGTTATGCAAGTTGATAGTGATGAGCATGAGAGTGGAGAAATTGTTCAAATTTTACAAAAGGGTTATAAGCTAAAAGAGAGACTTTTAAGGGCTGCAATGGTATCTAGCTGTAAATAAAAAAATTAGAGTTTTAATGTATATTCTTTAAAATATGTGCATACCAAGCCCTTAGAGAATATTTAGTAATGTCAATAGATAATTAAGCTTAAATGATAAATGCAACTTAGGTTGCAAAGATATTGTAAAAAAAAGTTATAATTACACAAAATGATTTAGGAGATATATAATGAGTAAACCAATAGGTATAGATTTAGGAACAACAAACTCTGCAGTAGCAGTATACGAGGGTGGAGAGGCGAAAATTATTACCAATAAAGAGGGTAGAAATACAACTCCATCTATTGTAGCTTTTACAGACAAAGGTGAAGTTTTAGTTGGTGAAACAGCTAAAAGACAGATGGTTACAAACCCAGAGAAGAGTGTATATTCTGTAAAAAGAATTATGGGTTTAATGTGCAACGAAGAGAAAGCAGCAGAGGCAAAAGAGAGACTTCCATATCATGTAGTAGATAAAAATGGTGCTTGTGCAATCGAAGTAGATGGTAAAACTTATACTCCACAAGAGGTAAGTGCAAAAATTTTAATGAAATTAAAAGAGGATGCAGAGAGCTATCTTGGTAGTGAAGTTAAAGATGCTGTTATTACTGTTCCTGCTTACTTTAATGATGCACAAAGAAAGGCAACAAAAGAGGCTGGAACAATTGCAGGTCTTAATGTATTAAGAATTATCAACGAGCCAACAGCAGCTGCACTTTCGTATGGATTAGATAAAGCAGATAGCGAGAATATTGCAGTTTACGATCTTGGTGGTGGTACATTTGATGTTACTATTCTTGAAGCAGGAGATGGTGTTGTAGAGGTACTTTCTACTGGTGGTGATGCATTCTTAGGTGGCGATGACTTTGATAATAGACTAATCGATTATATTGCAGAAGAGTTTAAAAAAGATAATGGAATCGATTTAAAAGCTGATATGATGGCTCTTCAGAGACTTAAAGAGGCAGCTGAAAATGCTAAAAAAGAGCTATCAACTGCAACAGAAACAGAAGTAAACTTACCATTTATTACAGCAGATGCATCAGGTCCAAAACACCTTATTGTAAAAGTGTCTCGTGCTAAATTCGAGAGTTTGATTGAAGATTTAGTAGAAAAAACTATTGCTAAAATTGATGAAGTTTTAAAAGACTCAGGATTGAGTAAAAGTGAAATTAAAGAGGTAGTTATGGTTGGTGGATCTACTAGAGTTCCACTTGTTCAAGAGAGAGTTAAAGCATTCTTTGGAAAAGAGCTTAACAAATCTGTAAACCCAGACGAAGTAGTTGCACTTGGTGCTGCAATTCAAGGTGGAGTTTTAAGTGGAGATGTTAAAGATGTATTACTTCTTGATGTTACTCCATTAAGTCTTGGTATCGAAACTCTTGGTGGTGTTACAACTAAAGTTATCGAAAAAGGTACAACAATTCCAGCGAAAAAATCGCAAGTATTCTCGACTGCAGAAGATAACCAACCAGCAGTTAGTATTCATGTAGTTCAAGGTGAAAGAGAGTTTTCAAAAGATAACAAATCACTTGGTATGTTTGAGCTTAGTGGTATCTCACCAGCTCCAAGAGGTGTACCACAAATTGAGGTAACATTTGATATCGATGCAAATGGTATTTTAACAGTATCTGCACAAGATAAAGCAACAGGTAAATCACAAGAGATTAAGATTACTGGTTCGAGCGGACTTAGTGAAGAAGAGATAGAGAATATGGTAAAAGAGGCAGAAGCTAATAAAGCAGAAGACGAAGCAAGAAAAGCTTTAGTTGAGGCTAAAAATCAAGCTGATGCACTTATTCACCAAACTAAGAAATCTATTACAGAACTTGGAGATAAAATAGATAGCAACGATAAATCAGAGGCAGAGAAAATTATTGGTGAATTAGAGACAATAATTAAAGATGATAGCACAACAAAAGAGCAAATAGAGTCAAAAGTTAATGAGCTAAATACAGTTAATCAAAAAATTGCACAAGCAGCTGCTGCCGCTAATCAAGGTGGTGATCAGGCACAACAAAAAGCTAAAAAAGATGACGATGATGTTATTGATGCAGAAGTAGAGTAGCTCTACTCTGCTAATATAGTTATTATACAACTATATATTTATTTAACTATTCAAAAACTCTAATGAGCTATTTGCAAATATACACGACATATCTATAAAAATACTTATTGCTTTAATTGCAATGCATATTATAGGTGTAGTCTTATATACAATTCAGACAAAAAAGAAGATTATAAAGAGAATGTGGTTTTAATCTAGGTGTAAAAACAGATACTATCTACTCTCTTAGAAAAGGAGATTGTTAGAAGCTATATTTTTTAAAGTAGGAACTTTAATCTTATTAAAACAAAACCATTAAATAACAATGACGGGACTAAAGTCCCTGCTCCAACTTGGTTCTTTTACAACCTCAAGAGATAGTAGCTCTTTATAGTTATCTATTATCGTTATCTTTGTCGTGGTCTTTACTGCGATCCTTGTCGTTATCTTTACTGTGGTCTTCATCATCATCTTTATACTTTTCAGCATGTTTAGCTTTTGTCTTCTCCAAGTGAGCTTTAACTTCTACTTCGCTTCTTAAACGTGAGTGTGAGTCTGGATGTTTTTTATGAATATCATCTATAATACTATTTAATACTTCATCATCTGAGACATCTTTAACATGTTTTGCTCCAGATTCATGAATATAAGCTTTCAACTCCTCTTTAACTGCACTATTTATCTGGATACCATTATCTGGGTTACCATCATAGTCTAAAGATTGTAAAAGTTTTGCAACATCCATATTATCTTCTATAATCTCAACATCTGCATGTAAATTTGTTGATGAAACTTCTCTTAATGTTAAACCAACTAATTCAAATTGACAATTTTGACCATTTTCAAATTCAAAACTACCATCTGCTTCTGTTACACCACTTTTGCTACCACATTGATATGATACTCCCTCTACAGCAGAATCTAGGTAGTAACCTTTTGAACTGATAACTGAGGAACCACCTCCTCCACATGCACTAAATGCTACTAAACTAACTGTTATTAAAGTTCCTATTACTATTTTTCTATTCATTTTAAACTCCTTTTTGTTTTATTGGACGCCAAACGAACAAAGTCCGTTTGACTACGCTAGCGCTGAGAGCCACTCGGCTAGAAGCACTCTCTTTGCTCTGTAAATATACCTATAATTATGTCAATAGAGCCACTTGCAGATTCTCAAAAACACCCCACAATTTAAGCTGATTTTAATTTTAAAAAAGCCTTTTATATCTTATAAATGTTATAATTATTTACCACAAAAACAATAACTATATAAAATATACACAAAGGCTTTTTATGAAAAATATTATACCAAAAATATCTTCATGTTTATCTAAAATGTGGATAAAAGTACTTAACTTAGAACGCTCACTTTTTCCAAAGCTCAAAGAGAGTTTAAGAATAGAGGAGTTTAGCTCAAAAGAGTCTAAACTTATAAAGATACTTGATTTTGCCTATATTGAAAAGTTTGTTAATACAACATCACTTACAAATCCTCCTAAAGATAGAGAGCAGATAGCAAG
>CAMZLH010000060.1 GCA_947311565.1 uncultured Nitratifractor sp. | reverse complement strand
CTCCCCCATCAACCCATCTTCCATAAAGAAACTATCGCTTAAAAGGGTGTGGATATTTGCTCCGAAGGTTTGTTTATGATTTATACCTTTATCATTTTTTCCATCTTTTAAAAAAATAATATTTTCTTTTGGAATATCAGACAATAAAAATGGAGAATGAGTTGTTAAAATCAGATGTATATTTTTATTATTATGTTTTTTTTTAAATTGATTGAAAAGATTCATTAAAATTTTAAAAATTTCTTTTTTCCATATGGGATGCAAAGAATTATCTATTTCATCAAAAATAAATATAGAATCATTACTGTTAAAATCTAAATGATGTAAAAAGTCAATAGATATTTTAAAAATTTCTTTTTCTCCCTCAGATAAGTCATTATAAAATATATTTGTCTCATTATTGGAAAAATCATAATAAACTGATTCTATTAGATAATAGAATGTTGCAGGGTCAAAAATTCCAGATATTACTTTTGTATTATCAATAATCTTCGAAATAGTATCTTTCTCGGATAATGGAACTTCCCAAATATAGAATTCATTACCATCAAAAACAAATTTATCTATATTTTGTTTTAAAAATTTAAGTTGTTGAAAATATATTTCAAAATCATTATCTTCATTAAGTGATTTATTAAACTCATCTAATTTTTCAAATATAAAATTAATATTATTATTTTCTAAAGCTTGGAGACAAATTACAAAGTTATCTTCTGTCAATTCTAAATTATCTTTATTCATAATATAAAAAGTCACAAAAAGTAAAAAAGCATTATGTGATAATAATGATTCAATTGTTAAATTTTTTATAGAGTTTACAGACAAACGTTGTTTTTTAGAATAAAAACTACTTATAATCTTTTCACAAAATTTAATAGTATCACTTTTTAAAATTGTATTATTGTCAAAATCTTTCTCTTCTATAATTTTTTTATTCACAAGTTTTATTTTCAGTAAAAATGTATTGAATTTATATTTCTTCTCTAATGAAGATAAAATATTTGAAAATCTATTATATACTTGTGTATGTTTCCATATATAATTACCCCCGTATCCATTAAACATACTTTGTCGTTCTATATACTTTTTAAGTAGATTATCATTTCGTGAGTACAAATAATTAATCCAATTTATTGACTCATTACCATTAAAAAATGAATCTTCTAAATCAACATTACAAGTAGGCATCACCCTTCCTACTATATACCATTTTTCAATTTTTCTATAAATAAAAAAACATGTTGTATTTAGTAAAGTATATTTATTCGCTATTTTAATTAATAATTCTAATGTATTACTCTTCCCACTCCCATTCTTCCCAACAATAGCTGTCACATTAATATTTTCGCCAAAAAAGTTCTCTATATAGTCATCATTCTCTTCTATAATTAATTCACTATTCTCTTCATCTAAAACTTTCTTACCATTTTCATCTTTTTTATAAACAGCTTTAAATTCATACCTAAATCTTGGATAAAAGTTAAAACCTTGATTTTTAATATTTTTATACTCTTCTACCCACAAATATACAAGTTCCACAAGTAGCCTTTTTTATATTATTGTGCCAATTATAGCATATTTTATACTAATATAAAGTATCTAGTTTTGAGTCTTTAGATAGGCTTTTATAGACTCTGAAATAATTTATGTTAAATAGAACCTTCTGATTAACCTAAACCCTAACAACATCACTAGCTTTTGTTAAGGTTTACTGCTAGTCGTAGCTAAGTAAAGAGAGAGTAACAACTCTATATTTTTACTGATTATAGAGCTTAGAATTGCGTATTTAAATACTTAGGCGTCGTATTTGTAATATTTCTACAATATTAATATTATTTTTGCTATAATCCAATCAAAAAAGGTGTATTTTGATTTTAATTGCTGGTCCTTGTGTTTTGGAGAGTCGTGATAATGTTTTTAAGATTGCTGAAGAGCTTAAAGAGTATAGTGAAGATTGTAGTATAGATTTTTACTTTAAAGCTAGTTTTGATAAAGCAAATAGAACAAGTATAGATAGTTTTAGAGGTCCAGGAGTAGATGAGGGACTAAAGCTTTTAGAAGAGGTAAAAAAAGAGTTTGGATATAAGATATTAACTGATATTCACGAGAGTTCACAAGCTAGTGTTGTTAGTGAAGTTGCAGATGTATTACAGATTCCTGCTTTTCTTTGTAGACAGACAGATCTTTTAGTAGCTGCTGCAAATACAGCATCTATTGTAAATATTAAAAAGGGGCAGTTTTTAGCACCACAAGCAATGGAGCACTCTGTTAAAAAGGTTTTAAAAACTCGTGGCTTCAATGGTGATGTTAGCTACAGTGAAGCTAAGAAATATGGTGTCTGGCTAACCGAGAGAGGCAGTAGCTTTGGATATGGAAATTTGGTTGTAGATATGAGAAGCTTAGTAGTAATGAGAGAGTTTGCACCAACTATTTTTGATGCTACACACTCTGTACAGATGCCTGCAAGTGGTGGAGCAAGTAGTGGAGGTGACAGCTCTTTTGTACCACCACTCTCTAGAGCTGCAGCTGCTGTAGGTGTTGATGGATTTTTCTTTGAGACACACTTTGACCCATCAATTGCATTAAGTGATGGAGCTAATATGATAAAATTAGATAAGCTTAAAGAGTTAGTAGAACAGATAAAACAAATACAAATAATATAAGGATTTAAATGAATATAGTAGAAGGAAATTTACAAGTAGATAGTAGTAAAAAAGTTGCAGTAATTAGTGCAAGATTTAATCATTTTATAACAGATAGATTAGTTGAGGGTGCTAAAGATTTTTATGCAAGACATGGTGGAAATTCTGATAATTTAGATCTAATTTTAGTGCCTGGCGCATTTGAGATCCCATTTGCTTTAGATAAAGCTCTTGCTACTGGCAAGTACGATGCTATATGCTGTTTGGGTGCAGTAATTAGAGGTGCTACACCACACTTTGACTATGTAAGTGCAGAGGCAACTAAAGGTGTTGCTAATGTTGCATTAAAGTATGCTAAACCAGTATCTTTTGGAGTACTTACAGTAGATAGTATAGAGCAAGCAATTGAGAGAGCAGGAACAAAAGCAGGTAATAAAGGTGCAGAGGCTATGGCTAGTTTGGTAGAGATGATCAATTTATATAGTGAGCTTTCATAATGGCTACAAGACACCAAGCTAGAGCCGCTGTTATTGGTTTGTTATACGCTTACGACTTAGGTAATGAAGAGATTACAAAATTTTGCGAAGATATTTTAGAAGAGAAAAAAATACGTAATAAACAAAGAGAGTTCTCTTTAAAACTATTTAGTGGTACTGTAGAGAATTTAGAGACAATAGACAAAGAAATTAAGAAGAACCTTAATCAGTGGGATTTTGATGAGTTAGGTAAGATAGAGAGATCAATTTTAAGGTTGGGTTGTTACGAAATTTTAATAGATGGTAATGATAAAGCTATAATTATTAATGAAGCGATAGAGCTAGCTAAAGAGTTAGCAGATGATAAGTCTCATCAATTTATAAATGGTGTGTTAGATTCGTTAGGCAAGGAGTAGCTTTGGGTTTAAACATAGATTTTTCTAAAAGATTATCTAAAGAAGATGCTCTTTGGCTACTTAAAAATGCATCTTTAAAAGAGCTAGGCGAATTGGCATCTAAAAAGAAAAAAGAGTTGCATCCTAAAGGTGTTACAACTTTTGTTGTAGATAGAAATATAAACTATACAAATATATGTTGGGTAGATTGCGATTTTTGTGCATTTTATAGACATGAAAAAGATGAAGATGCATATATTTTAACTTTTGAAGAGATAGATAATAAGATAGATGAACTATTAGCAATTGGTGGAACACAAATTCTATTTCAAGGTGGTGTACACCCTAAGCTAGAGATAGAGTGGTATGAAGATTTAGTAGAACATATTCATAAAAAATATCCACAGGTTACAATTCATGGTTTCTCTGCTATAGAGATAGACTATATAGCAAAACGATCTAATATATCTTTAGAAGAGGTTTTACTAAGGCTAAAGAGTAAAGGGTTAAGCTCTATTCCTGGTGCTGGTGCAGAAATTTTAAATGATGATGTACGAGATCAAATTGCACCAAAAAAGTTAGATAGAGATAGATGGTTAGATGTACATAGAGAGGCTCATAAAGTAGGTGTAAAGTCTACTGCAACAATGATGTATGGAACAGTAGAAAGTGATGAGCAGATACTAGAACATCTAGAAGTTGTAAGAGATCTACAAGATGTGACAGGTGGCTTTAGGGCATTTATTATGTGGTCATTTCAAGGTGCTAATACTGCTCTTATGAAAAAGAGACCAGATATTAAAAAGCAGAGCTCTAATAGATACTTAAGACTACTTGCTGTTGCAAGATTATACCTTGATAATGTTAAAAATATACAAAGTTCTTGGGTGACACAAGGTAGCTATATTGGGCAACTTGCACTACTTTGGGGTGCTAACGATTTAGGTTCTACAATGATGGAAGAGAATGTAGTATCAGCTGCAGGAGCAGAAAATAGTATGAATCAGCAAGAGATGATAGAGCTTATTAAAGATATTGGAGAAAACCCTGCAAAGAGAGATACAGCTTATAATATTTTAGAGAGATTTTATTAAGCTTATAGTATAAAATTTTGTAGAGATTAATTTTGATATAATATTAAGCTTTAATCTTAAAAGAGGAATATATGAAAAAAATTTTACCTTTAATTTTAATACAAGGATACCTAATGGCAGCAAATTTACTACATGTAACTATAGATGGTGTAGATGTTCCAGTAGTTTTTGAAGAGAGTAGTGCGCTACCTTTAACAACTGTTGAGTTTATATTTAAAAATAGTGGTAATTTGGCCTCTAGTAAAAATGGTTTAGTAACAATGAGCAGTAGCCTTTTAAATGAAGGTGATATTAAATTAGGTTCTATAGAGTTTGCTAAAGAGTTAGAGAATAGAGCAATAGATTTAAGCGTACATAATGGTAGAGAGACTCTAGTCTTTACTATTGAATCCCTAAAGGAGCAGTTCGATTTTGCCTTAGATAAGCTAATAAGTGTAGTAAAATCACCTAACTATAAAGATGAAGTCTTTAAAAAAATAGTAAAGAAGAGATTAGCTATTTTAGAGAAAAAACAAGATGATTTTGATTACATAGCAGCTAATGGATTACGCTCGATACTATTTAAAGGAACACCTTTAGAAGAGCCTTCTCTTGGTACAAAAGAGTCTATTAAGGCTTTAAAGTTAGATGATTTAAAAGAGTTTATTAATAGTCACATTAGGTTAGATAATTTAATTGTAGTTGCTGGTGGTAACTTTACTAAAGATGAGATTAAATCTATAGTAAAAAAGTTTGCCTCTAATTTAACTAGAGGTAAAGTAGAAGAAATTGGTAAATATATTGCAAATAGTTCTAAAGAGACAAAAAGTATAAAAAAAGATACTAAACAAGCTTATATTTACTTTGGCGCACCATATACTATGGATGTAAATGATACAAAAAAAGTTATAGGTAAAGTTGCTTCTCATATATTGGGTAGTAGTGGTTTTGGTAGTCGCCTTATGGAAGAGGTAAGAGTTAAAAGAGGTCTTGCTTACTCTGCATATAGTAGATTTGTTGTAAATAGAAGTAGTAGTTATTTTAGTGGATATTTACAAACAAAATTAGAGAAACAGACCGAGGCTATAGGTGTAGTTAAAGAGGTGGTAGAGAATTTTGTTAAAAATGGTATAACTAATGATGAGCTAGAAAGTGCTAAAAAGTTCTTTTTAGGTAGTGAGCCACTTCGTGTAGAGATACTATCGCAAAGAGTAGGTAGAGCTTTTAGTGAGTACTATAGTGGCTTAGGTCTTGGATTTAGCCAAAAAGAGTTGGATATTATAGAAAATTTAAAGTTAGATGAAGTAAATAGTTTTATTAAAGAGCATAAAGAGATTTTAGATATGAGTCTTTTTATTGTAACTAATAGATAATAAAAGTTAATGTTTAGTAGTAGCGATATAACTCTACTTAAAAAGTTAAAGAAGCGAACTCTACTAGATATTGCATTAACACTACCACAAAGCTATAAAGATACAACTCTTAGTAAAGATATAGTAGATGGAAGAAACTTAGTTGCAAAGGTAGAAGTTATATCTGCTAGGGTAGTTAATTTTAGACTCCAGATAGTTCTTTATTTAATAGAGTTTAATAAAAGAGCAACAGCAATATTTTTTAAGACTACTAAGTATCATAAAGATCTTTTTAAAGAGGGAAGTAAACATATAATTAGTGGTAAAGCTAGCTACTTTAGGGGTGAACTTCAGATTACACAACCAAAATCTATTAAGAGTTTTGGAGAGATAACACCAATTTATAAAACAGTTTTAAAAGAGATTGATATTAGAGCTCTTATGAAAAGATATATTACTTATGATAATCTATATAATACAGGGCTTTTAGGCTCTGAAATAGATACTATTCTTATGTTACATAATCCTAAAAATATTACAGAGATAAAAGATAGAAGCGAATATAGAGCTGAAATTATTCAAAATTTAAAATCTATAGAGGCATATAACCATTTAGCTAAATTTAGAAAAAAAAGAGTCTATAATAAGCCAATAAATGCTTTAAAAGCAGATTTGGACATTTTCCTAAATGAGTTACCATTTAAACTTACAAAAGATCAATTAAGTGTTATAGCTGATATAGAAGTAGATTTAAACTCTACAATAAAAGCTGCAAAGAGGTTAATAATTGGCGATGTTGGTAGTGGTAAGACTATGGTTATTTTAGCTGCTGCTATGATTGCTAATAGAGGTAAATCTATACTTATGGCACCTACCTCACTACTTGCAAATCAACTTTTAGAAGAGGCAAAAAAATACCTATCTAAATTTTTAAATATTGCATTTGTAAGCCAAAAAGTGACTGAGGGTGAGTATAAAGATGCAGATTTTATTATAGGTACACATGCTCTGTTATATAAAGATGACTTACCAAAAGTCTCTCTTGTAATGGTAGATGAACAGCATAGATTTGGAGCAAACCAGCGATCTAAATTAGATGCTTTAGTTAGAGATAATGATCTATCTCCTCACTATTTACAGTTTTCTGCCACACCTATTCCTAGAAGTCAAGCATTAATAGAGTCTGAATTAATAGATATATCTACAATTAAAATATTGCCATTTAAGAAGAAAATAGATACTCAAACAATAGGTAAAAGTGATTTTAAACAACTATTAAAGCATATAGAGAGTGAAATTAAAGATAGACATCAAGTTTTAATTGTATATCCATTAGTTGAGAGTAGCGAAGAGATACCATATACATCACTAACAGATGCTATAACTTATTGGCAAGGTAAATTCGAAGGTGTATATGCAACTCATGGTAAAGATAAAAATAAAGATGAAGTTTTAATAGAGTTTAGAGATAGTGGAAATATTTTACTTGCTACTACAGTTATAGAAGTTGGAATATCTTTACCTAGACTTACTACAATTGTAATAGTAGGTGCAGAGAGGTTTGGTTTAGCTACTTTACATCAATTACGAGGTAGAGTAGGGCGTTATGGTATAGATAGTTACTGCTTTTTATATACAAACTATAAAGAGCCTCCACAAAGATTAAAAGAGTTTAGTAAAACATTAGATGGATTTAAAATTGCTAAATTAGATTTAAAATATAGAAGTAGTGGAGATTTATTAGATGGTACAATACAAAGTGGAAGAAGTTTTAATTGGCTAAACCTAGCTGATGATGAAGATATTATAGCATTAGCTAAGGATAGAGTAAAACTATTAACTATAAATTGAATCCTCTACTTAACCTAGACATTTACAATGGGTTTTGCAAATGTAAGATTGTGCAAGAGAATTAATTATAACTATGGCAGAGCTACATTTAATTTTTTTAGTATTTTTCTAGATCTATAGTTACAACCTACGGTTTTTTTATTCAATATCTTCCACCTGTGCTTATAGTTTTTAGATAACTTATAAGTATTAGTAGCACAAATTCTTTGCCCATTTTTTAAAGAGTATATAACTTTAGCTTCTACTCTATTATGAGATTTTAATTTAATACTTTTAAGTTTAATATATCTTAATTTATGACCTATCCAGCTATTATAATTTAAATTATTATATGCATAAGAACTATTTCTAAACTTTAATCCTCTATTAGCATAAAGATAAGAGTTTATTTTAGAAATATACTCTTTAACATATTTTGTAGCTTTTTTTCTATTTGATACTGACCTATATTTATTACTTTTACTATTAGCTTTAGTAGATCTTATTTTTAATTTACGTAGACCTCTTTTAATATTGAGAACTATTCTATCATCTCCTCTGATCCAGTATATGTGTTTAGATGTAGTACTAAACATATTTGCTAACAAAGAGCTAGGAGTATTAACATAGCTTGCATATCTTAAGATTTTAGACATATCTTTTTGTACTTTTTCAACATTCATCTTCTTTTTACTATAGTAGAAAGAGTGAAAGCCTAACTGGGCGTTGCTAGGTAGTATCATTAATTTTTTGTTACTTCTGCTAGTACCACCTAAAAAAGCAATTGCACAACTACTAGCACATACTCCATTTTGTTTAACAGCACTACCTAAATGATTAGATTTTAAAAATTTACCTAATTTAATACCCTCATCTAAGATTCCACCATTACTATTAAAAATAACTAAAGTCTGTCTATTTTTAGATAATTGGTTATATTTTCTCTTTAGTTTATAAGTGTCTCCATATCTTATATTTCCATATGCGTATATTAAGTTATAACCCATATAGTTTTTATTAATGCTAAAATTCATAGCATTTGTATATATGGTAGTTGCTATTGTAATTAAAGATAGTGATAAAATGCTTATTTTCATAATTGACTCTTAATATTTAATTTTCTATAAAGTAATTATACCAATTAATGGGTTTAGTTAAACTTAATTTACATTAAATTAACATTAAAAATTTTATAGGATAATTATATTAACTGTTATGATATAATGGTAATTATATTAAAAACTAATCTAACTGCTTTAAATTTATTGTAGTATAATAGCATGAAATATATAGAAGTTTAAGGTAGTAAATATGAATGAAATTTCAAAAGAAAGTATACTAAATAATATGCCATTAGGGCAAATTAGCTCTGGTTTTATGATTGGTTTATCTGTAGGATATTTTTTAAAAAAGAGTTTTAAACTGCTACTTTTTATGTTGGGATTAGCTACAGTAGCCATTTTTTGGTTTAACTCTAAAGGTTTGTTATCAATAGATAATAGTAGTATTATGAGTATTTTTGATACATTCTTATACAGTTTAAAGAGCTCTTATAGTTTTGTGTATGAGCATATAAAAGCATTAGAGCCGATCGCCGGTGCATCGATAGTTGCTGGTTTTTTTACTGGCTTAAAATTTGGATAAAAAAGGAGAAAAAGTGTTACAAAAATACGCACCATTAATTATTTTAGCAATGTTTGCCGTTGGGGTTTACTTTATGATTGAAGGAATGGATAATGCATTATCTATGGGATCAGGACATAAATAGAGCACTTCTATAGTGCTTCTAGTATGTTTTTGACCTTTAGTAGGGGTTCTGAACTCTTATATATTGGTCTTCCAACAACAATAAAATCTACACTATTATCTTTAGCCAAATCAATAGTTGCAACTCTTTTTTGATCATTACTATCTTCTCCAAAAGGTCTAATACCTGGTGTAAGTGTTAAAAAGTTACAATTTGTAGCATCTTTTATACCTTGACTCTCATATGCACTACAAACAACACCATCTAATCCAGCTTCATAACTTAGTTTTGCAAAATCTATAGTTTTTTTATTTAAATTATCGTTATAGATATCTTGAAATCCCTCTTCACTAAACGAAGTTAGTGCAGTTACTGCTAAAACTAGTGGTCTCTTTTCTAATTTAGATAATCTCTCCATGACAGTTTGCATAGCTACTTTACCACTACTTGCATGAATATTAAACATATCAACACCAAGATTTGCTATCTCTTCTGCAGCATCAGCCATCGTATTTGGAATATCATATAGTTTAAGGTCTAAAAATATTTTAAATGTATAGTTAATCTTTCTAATCTCTTCTAAAAACTCTTTACCATCTCTAATGTAACTTCTAAAACCAACCTTTATCCATAAATTATCATACTCTTTTAACTTATTTAATAGTTTCAAATTCTCATCAATTGTGGGTAAATCTAGTGCTATACAGAGCTTCATATGCTTTATCCTTACTTTTTTTGGTATAATAATATCTAAAATTTAATAAACTGGAGATTTTAATGTTTGGCAGAAATTTAAAAGAGTATAATCTAAGTGAATCAGAGCTTAATAAACTTCAATATGCAATAGTAGAGACAAATAAGGGTGATATAGTAATTAAACTCTATCCAAAAGATGCACCAAATACTGTTTCTAATTTTGCTCAATTAGCAAATAGTGGATTTTATGATGGTTTGAAATTTCATCGTGTAATTCCTGGATTTATGGCACAAGGTGGTTGTCCTTACTCTAAGAGTAATCCATCATTAGCTGGAACTGGTGGTCCTGATTGGGCAATTGCATGTGAAACAAGTAATGGCGTAAAACATAAAAGAGGTGCAATATCTATGGCACATGCTGGTAAAAATACTGGAGGAAGCCAATTTTTTATTACATTTGTAGATACTCCACATCTAGATGGTGTACATACTGTTTTTGGTGGAATAGAAGAGGATGATATTGAGAGTTTTAAAAATTTAGATAGTCTTAATCAAAATGATAATATTGAATCTATTAAAATAGTAGAGAGTAGAGGTTAATTTAACCTCTCTAAAGAGTTCTTGCATAAGTAAATCAAAGAATATATCATTTACTTAAGATCACTTTTTATTAAATATAATCAATATTGTACTTTTATATTTAATATACTTATCTATTAACTCTATTAACTGTCTAAAATTTAAGCATAATAATATACAATATAGTATCAATATACTATTATTAGATAAAGGCTTAAAATGTTTTTAATAAATCACTCTGTTGTGATTAATAAAATTTATCAGTCGCTATGCTCTACTATGGATATTTTTGTATCTTCAGTCATATATGCCGAGAGGTATAGTGGTAAAACAGAGATTGTAAAAAAAGTCTATAAAAACTCTTTTTGGGTTGATGGCTCTAATTTACAAGATATTCAAAAAGCTCTAAAGGAACACCACTATATTGTTATTACTAATTTTGAGAAAATTTCAGATTTAGACTCTTTAAATTTTGAAAATGTAAATGTTGTTGCAATATACAATAGTGATAGATTAAGTAAACGAGTCGAGAATAAATTTGCATTTATATATCATATTCCACCACTTATACAAAGAGAAGATGATATTAAAGTTTTAGCAGATTACTATACACAAGAGGCAAAAGAGATTTTTAATGTAGAAAAAGATATTATAGTTGATAGTTTAGAGATAGATGTATCTAAAAACCTAAAGAGTTTAAAGAGCTCTATATATAAAAACATTCTTTTAAATAATTTAGATAAAGATGATCTATCATATCTTTTATATCACTATTTTTTAAAAAATTATGATGGGAATAGTGTTTATAAAGAGCAAATAGAGTTATTTGAAAAAGTATTAATCGAAGCTGGATTAGAGTTATATAAGTCCCAATTAAAACTATCTGATGTTTTAGGCATAAATAGAAATACATTAAGGAAAAAGATTAATGAGTATCTCTGAGGTAGATTATAAATTTTTATTAGAGGTTGACAATAATCCTGTTGTTATTTTTAATCATAGTGGTAGTATTTTATATTTAAATACTAATGCAGAACTTTTAATGAGTTATGCAAGCATAAAAGAGATATTTGATTTATCATTAAAAAATGCACCAAAAGAGTATGGTAGTAAAACTACGCAGATAGAGTTAAACTATAATCACTTAAATTTTTATGCTATAAATGTAAGCTATGATAGTGATAGTTGGATAGCTATAAGGCTATACTACAGACCAAGAGAGAAGTTACCTATTAATAGTAATAGAAAAAACTATACAATGACAGATCTTAATAAGATGTTAGATATTGCAATTATTCAATTTAAAATAGAGTCAAATGCTGATATTAGGCTATTTACAGATCAAGATATCCCTAATAGCATGATAAATCAAAATAGTTTTTTAAAACTAATAAGAGTTATCTTGTCTGAATATAAATCTGTCTCTTATTTAGATATTACACTAAAACTTGGTATTGGTGAACATATTGTTTTAGATGAAAAAAGATATCCACTTGTTATTTTGGAGTTTAAATCTAATGGTAGATATTGCAGTAATGATAGTAGAATTAAAGAGTTATCAAAAGAGTTGTGCTTAGTTGTAAATTTAAATGAAAATAATATTTTTTTAGAGATACCATTAATCAAAAATTAAGATAAAAGTTATATTATTATAAAAAAATAGGAGATAAAAATTTGGACTCACAACCCCCCTCGATTAATCATAAATCGAATCTTTCACGCATTATATATGAGTATTTAGATATAATTTTAGGAATTATTTTTTCAATATTAACTTATTATTTTTACACAACAGGTCAACAAGGATTAAGTGTACTCTCTACTGCTATTGCGATTGGAGCTTTCTCTTTAACAGTTGCTGAAATTGCAGATATCTTAGCAGATAGATTTGAAGAACCATATGCTAGCTTTGTATTAACTTTTTCTGCTGTAATTGTAGAGATTGTATTACTATTTATGATTATTATTCACGCTTCTGATTCTACTCAAGGTCTAGAGACTGTAAAGGGAGGAATAATATCGGCTGTAATTGTAGATATGAATGTACTACTTGGGCTTGCAGTTTTAATTGGTGGCTTAAGTTATAAAGAGCAAGAGCATAATGAAGATACATCTAGTACATATACAACACTTCTTCTTGTTGCTACATCGGCTCTTTTGGTACCGAGTATTATTAACTATACAGAAGATACACAAAAACTTTTCAGTGCATCTGTTGCAATATCTGTATTACTTTTTATATTTTATATATTTATTTTTATATTTCAAACTAAAACTCATAAAGAGTTTTTTAAAATAGATGGTAAAAGTAAATTTGAGATACTTAAAAAAAGAGCAGAAAAAAGAGCCAAAAGAAGTAAAGAGTATATAGAAGAGGATAGCGAAGATTATATATTTGAAAAACTACCTAGTTTAATAAATCTTTTTTTAATCTTTATTTTTATCTTTATTATAGGTGTTTTAGCAGAAACTTTTGCAAAAAATGGTATTATATTGGCTAAAGAGTATGGTATATCAACAGGACTTGCAGGTTTAATTATTGCAATAATTGCAGTAGCACCAGAGATAATGACTGCAATTAAAGCAGCAAAAGAGGATGAGATACAAAGAGTTATAAATATTGCAATGGGTGCATCTACCGTCTCTATTATGCTTACAGTACCTATACTAATGATGCTCTCTTATGCTAATAATATAGAGCTAACATTAGACTTTAATGCATTTCAAGTTGGAGCACTTCTTCTAACCATAATACTAGCTTGGAAAACAACAGATAATGGAGAGACAAACTACTTCGAAGGTATTTCTCATTTAATGTTCTTTTCATCTTATGCAACAATTGCTACACTTTATAGTTAGTAACTGAGATAAATATTCCTATGTGATAAATTATAGTAGTTATTCTACTATAAGGGATAAAATATACATTTGAACCGTTTCCCTTTACTCTCTAATCTTTTGATACTCTTCATATCTACTATCAAATATTTTCATAATTTGAGTATACTCTTTTTCTGTTTCAGATATTTCAGTTGTATTATTTATCTCTGGGTATAGTTTTTCTATATCAATATAAAAATCATACTCTTCTGTAGAAAAGTAAATATAATCTAAAATAAACTCTCTACTCTCTTCCCTATAAAACTGTAAGTCAAACTTATCTCCAATAGAGTTTTTTAAAACCTCTGAAAATATTTCATGTGTTGGGCTTTCTAATTCATCCAAATAGAGTTCAATGAGCTTCTGCTTCTCCACTTCGGGAACTAATAAATTATTCTTATATGACCAATAAAGAAATAATCCTCTCTCCCATCCATGATAAACTATCTCTTCTTTTATATTTTCTATACCCTCTATATTTAATTTGTATTTTGAAATATTTGTTGTTCTACTTTTTACTTCTTCTAAAGTCTCCTTCATAATTAAAACTTTATATAGATTGTTAATACTTCTATTATAGTATGTATTTTCTATTATATTTATACATTCATCGTAGTTTGCATATTTTTGTAAAGATGTTCTTATATCATCACTTTCAAATGTTGATTTTAAAGGTATATCTACACTCCATATATCATCTTTTTCCCATGAGAATTGTATTACTTGCTTATTCTCACTTATTAAACCAAAAAATGAACCATCTATATCAGATAAATAAAAAAAATCTTCTATAACTTTATCAATATTTTCTATTTTTTTATCACCTACAAAATTATTTTGTGTTTCAGCATCATAATAAAATATCTTCATTTAGTAAAATCCTTTTCAAGTATATTTAGTACCTTTATTTTTGCTTTTTCAACATTGCCTGATATTTTTCCATTCACTTCATTTATTCCAAATTTTTTTTGTAACAAGTCTTGTATGCATGAAATAGATGTACTGTTAACTATGCTATTGTCTTCATTTTTTAATGAATTAAAATAAATTCTTAATATTTTTTCTTTTAAATTTTCATGATTAAACCAAATTTGCCTTAAAGCAGAACTAGCATAACTTCTTAATATTACATCTAAATTATTACTTAATTCATTTTCTAATATTTTTACTTCCTTTTCTTGTCCTATCCAACCTAAAACAATAATACCATAATATTGGGTTACATAATTCTCTTTTTTTAAAATAAATTGACTAGCATTAAACTTTAATATTTTTATCTCTTTAAAATTCAAATTTTCCCTTAATAATCCTAATATAAAAAGTGCTTCTGCTTTTAAAGCAATATTCTTTTCTTTTTGTAATTTTTCTAATAAGAATATTGAACCAATATTACCTCTTTTCACAAATTTTGCTCTTAGCAAATAAAAAAAATCTGTTTCTTTATATTTTAAAAGAGAATAATGGTATTCAATGATATCTTTGTCATTACTTTCTAATAACTTCTCAATAAAATTAAGTTGAGAAGAAAGTTCTTTTGCCTCTTGATAGCTTTTTTTTAACTCTTCTATTGTCACTTTTATCCTTTATTTTTAATACTCTTATCTAGAGATTGGATACTTAAGATATAAAATACTCTTTTGCTAAAATATGATTTTGTCTATACGCCATCGACTTGGAACATATAACTTTTCAAGTGTTTTAAAAATTGTTCTGTAATCCATCTTAGAGTTTAATAACTTTATGGTTTTAATAGGCTAGAGTTTTTAATTAATAATCTCTAGCTACTTTGTATTCTGGATCGTCATCTTCATTTACAATATTAGCTTTTGCTCTTTGCAGTGTAGCTTTACAGTCACCACTTAGGTGTCTAAGTGTAACATTTTTATCTAATTGGCTATATTTTTTTGTAATTTTTTCAATTGCTTCTACACCAGATGCATCCATTACTCTTGCACTTTTAAAGTCTATAATAATATTTTTAGGGTCATTTTCTATATCGAAAACATCAGAGAAAGACTCTACCGAACCAAAGAAAAGTGGACCATGTAACTCATATAATTTCGCACTGCTACCTAACTCTTTGGTGTAAGCATATATTTTTGCCTGCTTCCATGCAAATACAAGTGCCGAAAGAATAGAACCAATAATAACAGCAACTGCTAAATCAAAGAAAATTGTAATTACAGTTACTGTAACCATAATAAATGCATCCTCTTTTGGCATCTTTTTTAAGTGAGAAAAACTACTCCACTCAAATGTACCGATACTGACCATAAACATAATACCAACTAAAACACCTATTGGAATTAGTTGCAGTGTATCTGTTAAAAAGGCTACAAGTGTAATTAAACCGACTGATGCAACAAATGAAGAGACTCTTCCTAGACCACCAGATGTATAGTTAATTACAGATTGTCCAATCATTGCACATCCTGGCATACCACCAAAGAAGCCACAAGTAAAGTTACCAAGACCTAAAGCGAAAGACTCTTTATTTCCACTTCCTCTTTTTCCACTAATTTCATCTAAAACTGCAAGTGTTAGCAGAGACTCAATTAAGCCAACAAGTGCAGCTATAATTGCATATGGAAGAACCATTTTTATAGCACTTAAACTAAATATAGTATCAGGAATATTAAATTTAGGCAGTTCACCTTTAAATTGTGTAAGGTTAGCTAAATCACCAATAGTCTTTGTATCTATCTTTAAAAAATATACCAATAGAGTTAGGGCAACTATTGCTATAAGTCCAGCAGGAATAGCTTTTGTGAATTTTGGTAAAATATACATTATTGCCATAGAGGCAACTACAATTGTATACATCTGCCAACCCTCTCCTGTAAAGAATTTAAGTTGAGCCAATGCAATTACAATTGCAAGACCATTTACGAAACCATATATAGCAGGTAGTGGAACTAAACGAATAAATTTACCAAGTTTTAGCACTCCAAATAGCATCTGTATAACACCTGCAACAACTGCTGAAAGAGCAATATAACTAAGAACTCCAATAGCAAGTTCATCTCCACTTAAACCTTGAGTTTGTAGATATCTAGTAGCCTCTAGTGCTAAGCCAACAAGTACAACAGCAACAGAACCCGTAGCACCACTAATCATTCCTGGTTTTCCACCAAACAAAGATGTGATAAGACCTAGTATAAAAGCAGTATAAAGACCAACTATAGGATTAACACCTACAATAAAAGAAAAAGCAATAGCTTCAGGAACCAAAGCAACAGCTACAACAAACCCTGAGAGGATTTCATTTTTTAGGTTTCCCATTTGATAGTTTTTAATATTAAACATTAAATACCCCATTTTTTTAGCGAAATTCTACCTAAAAAAGGTAGTGTATGGGCTTAGTGAGGTAATATCTACATCTTCTCTTTTTGATTAAAGTACTCTTGAAGATAATCTGATACCTGAATTAGGCTAAAGGTTACTAAGAATATACAAAATCCTGGAAAAAAGCTAACCCACCAAGCTATCTCCATAACACTTTTTCCACTACTTAAAATAGATCCCCAGCTCATATTTGGAGGTGTAACACCTAAACCCAAAAAGCTAAGACCACTCTCTGCTAAAATTGCTCCACTTACACCAAAAGAGAAGCTAATAAAAAATATTGGACCAAGAAGAGGTAAAAAATACTTTAGAACTATTTTAAGCGTAGGTACATTAGCTATTTTAAGAACTTTTATAAAAGGTTTATTTGCTATTTGATAACTCTGAGACCTAATTAACCTTGCAGTACCCATCCAGCCAGTAATAGCAATAACTATAATTAAAATTAAAGATGAAGCCTCGATATAACTAACCAAAGTTAAAAGTAGGAAAAATGTAGGAAATGTTAAAAATATATCAACGATAAATACAAAAGTTTTATCCCATAAACCTCTAAAATATCCTGCAATTACACCATAAAATAGCCCAATTAAAGATGCGATTAAAGCTGAACCTACACCAATTATTAAAGAGGCTTGTGAGCCTTTGATTACTCTAGCTAAGATATCTCTTCCTAGCCTATCTGTACCCATTAAATGTTGCATGCTAGGTGCTTGTAAAATAGAATCTTTGTTAAATTGATAAGGTGATTGTGTATATAAAAAAGATCCAAAAATAGAGATTATAATAATTACTACTAATATAGCTATAGATATTTTAGGTAACTTTAGCTTACTCATCTTCACCTTTTAGCCTATAGTAACTTAGAGAGCTTTTACCAAATCTTTTATACTTAAATAGCTCTAAATAACCAATCTCTTTAGGAAGTTCTAATTCGCTCATATGCTCTACAATAACCATCTTAGCAAATGGATCTTTAATTTGTGCTATCAACTCTATACATTTATCATAAATATCATCCATACCATCTCTTATACTAAATGGTGGGTCAAAATAGAAAAAGCTACACTCACCACTATTTTTTAAATTACTATATAGAGTCTCAAAAAGTATAAATGCATCTCCTGCCATTACAACAGAACTATCTGGTGCAATATTAGATGTGTTATCTTTTAATAATCTTAATGCATTTTTATTTTGCTCTAAAAAGTAAGCTTTTTTTGCACTTCTGCTAAGTGCTTCTAGCCCTATAGAGCCACTACCTGCAAATAGCTCTACAAAATTACAACCGATGACTTCTAATGAAATTGAATTAAAAAGAGACTCTCGAAGTATAGATTTAGAGCTTCTTGTAGTTGATATTGCAGGTATTTCAATCTGTTTACCTTTATATTTACCTGCTATTATTGGTGTCTTAAAGTATTTTATTCTATTTTTT
Source organism: uncultured Nitratifractor sp. (assembly GCA_947311565.1). Lineage (GTDB taxonomy): Bacteria > Campylobacterota > Campylobacteria > Campylobacterales > Sulfurovaceae > JAADEQ01. The sequence goes on along the minus strand of CAMZLH010000060.1, from coordinate 19,709 downwards.
GCCAAAGTTCTCTCCACTATTTTTATTTAATATTTGTAAACTTTCTGGTTCTGTTATTATAGTTGTACAAATTTCTCTTTTTTTAACATCTTTTGTGCATCCTGTATCTAAAAATAACAAAGTTAGTAATAAAATTAATAAGTATCTCATAATTTACCTTTTTGTTTTTAAGATTATATTATAATATAATTAATTTAACCCAAAAGGCATAAGGTGGCAAATTTAGAGATAGAGAAGAGATTTCTCTGTAAAAACACTGTTTTAGATGCACTCAAAAAAGATGGGATTTCATACGCTATATTTAAATTGGAGCAATTTTATCTACTTGCTACCAAAGAGGAGACACTTCGATATAGAAAAGATTGTGATAGCTATATAAAAAATATCAAAAAGGGTAGTGGTTTAGTTAGAGAAGAGATTGAGAGTAGAGTTACTAAAAAAGAGTACAAAAAGGCAAAGCGCAAAAATAGTGGTGGCATTATTAAAAAAGATAGATATAAATTTTTTGTTGATGGTAATATGTATGAGTTTGATCAATTTAAAGGTAAACTAAAAGGATTATCTATTTTAGAGATAGAGTTTAAAAATATCTATGAAGCTACAGAGCATAAAATACCAGAAGTTTTAAAACCATTTATTATAAAAGAGATTACAAAAGAGAGTATATATAGTAATGGAGCACTATCTCTCTCTATGAAAATACCTTTAAGAAAAGACTCTTTTCTATCTTTAATCGATATAAAGAAGAGTAACTCAATATATAAACCATCCTTTGATTTATATATTTCAGATTATGAAAATATAAAATATGCTTTTAAAAATAGTTTAGATAGACTACTAATATCTTATCAGTTAAACTTTAAAAAGTTTAAAGAAAATTTAAATTTGTCATACTTGTATAGAGTAAATAAGGCATTATTTCGAGTTAAAACTATTTTAAAGTTACATAAAAAATTTATAAAAAAGAGTAGTTATGAGAAAATATTTTTTAATATTAATGCACTACTATTAGAGTTTGAAAAACTAATAAATACTCATAAAACATTTAAACTATTAATTAACAAGAAAAGTCAATTTCTAGTTAATATGCAAAATATTGTTTTGAAAGAGTTAATAGTATTGGCCCAAAAAGAGAAAAAACTTAAAAGAGAACTGCTTAACAGAGATATAGAAGCTTATACAGAATCTCTAAAAAAGTCTACTAAAGAGCTTAAGTATAAAGATATAGATAAACCTTTCTATTTTTTAAAAGATATCGCTATGAATAGAGCAACAAAAAGATTCATTAAGGCTATAAAAAGTGATAAAAATATAGATAGAGTTATGCCTGTACTTGAAGAGTCTAAAATAGTTTTAAAATATTTTAAAGCTAATATGATCAAAAAAAATAAATATAAAAAATATAAAGATAGTTATCTATTTAATTTAGCTATAAATTATATAGAGAATAGAGAAGTTAAAAAGTATTTAAAAGATGCCAACTAAACTACAGAATAAAGTATGGAATAAATTGAGAGAAATTCCAAAAGGAAAAGTGACAACATATAAACTATTAGCTAAGGCAATAGACTCAAAAGCTATTCGAGCAGTTGCAACGGCAGTTGGTAAAAATCCTTTTGCTCCAAAAGTACCTTGTCATAGAGTAGTCTTAAGTAGTGGTAGAATAGGTAATTACACACATATATTAGGGGTAGATAGAAAAATAGAGCTTTTAAAAGATGAAGGTATTGATATTAAAGATAGTAAAGTAGTTAATTTTAAAGAGACTCTATACTATTTTTGAGCGCTTATCTCTAATACTCATTATCTTGCTCACTTCATCATATGCTATATCAAATAGTTCAATATCTCTAATAAGTGTACTTAGCTTTTTGTATCCATAGTTAATTGGTGAAAATGAAGTAGAGTTACTTATATATGCACCAATATCAGCAAGGTTTGCCCACCCATAATCGTCTGAAGTCTGCTCTAATGCACGATATAAAAGTTGTACTAGCCAACTATCATCTTTTAAACTTTTTTTCTCTTTTTTAGCAGTATATTTAGTAGATAAAACTTTATCTTTACTTAGAGTGGACTCTAACTGTTCTGTATATATAAATTGAGAGCAAGCTGCAATAAATGGCTTTGGTGTCTTTTTTTCTCCAAATCCTAAAACTTTAATACCTTCTGCTAATACTCGCATAACAACAGGTGTAAAATCACTATCACTTGTTGCGAATGCAAAAGTATCTATATCTTTTGTATGAAGTAGGTCTATGGCATCTATTGTCATTAATATATCTGTTGCATTTTTACTTTTAGAGTAGTCAAATTGCTGAATTGGCTTAATTGCAAACTCTAGAAGCTTATCTTGCCAGTTTTTAAGATTATCTTTTGTCCAGTTACCATAAGCTTGGCGAATATTTACAGTACCATACTTACTAAGTTCACTAATAATTCCCTCTATAGAGCGATAAGATATATTATCGCAATCTATAAAGAGGGCTATTTTATCTTTTTGATTCATAAAACTCTTTTTAAAAGTATTATACACTATTTTTTAATAATTGCAGCCTCACCACTTAATAATCTTACTTTTGTAGTGTTAGTATCGAAATCTGATACTATCTTTAACTCTGCATCATCAGATAATTTTTCTATCTCATCACCTTTTTGTACAATATACTCTCTATGCAGAGACATTCTTATATTTGTCTCTACGCTCTCTTTTTCAGGTGTATTTTGAATATCACTACTATTACAACCACTAAATCCAAATAGTGAACCAACTACTGCTAAAAATGTTATTACTCTTTTCATGATATCTCCTAAAATCTTATATTACTATTCATTTTAAACTTTAACTCTAATTTACTAGCATCAATTTTAAAATCATCTAATTTTATAGCTTCAATAGGTGTTGGAATTGTATTGTGTCTAAAGAGAGCTGTATTGTTCTCTTTATCTAGTTCAATATCTCCATTGTCGTTGTTAAAGCTATATAGACCATTATCTTTTAATATTAATTCACCAGTTTTGGTAAACATCTTAAATATATTTTCTATAGGGTCTATCTTTATAATAGGCAGTTCTATATTGTTAGCTTTTTTAACCTCAATATTTACAGTAGCTTCTGAATCTAACTCTCCATCACTTATTTTATATGTAAAGCTATCTTTACCAGAAAAATCTTTATGTGGAGTATAATCTACTTTGCCATTATTAATTACAACATCTCCATAAGTTGGCGTAGATATACTCTCTATTATTAAAGAGTCTCCATCTATATCACTATCATTATTTATAACATCAACGGTTACTGTTTTATTTATATCTGTTTGTGCACTATCATCATTTGCTAATGGAGCATCGTTAATTGCTTTTATAACTATATTAACTTTTGCTGTAGCTGTAGCTTTACTGCTATCTTCTATGGTGTAGGTAAAGCTATCATCTCCATTATAATTACTATTTGGAATATATTCTACTTGACCATTATATATTTTAGTAGTACCATTTTTAGGTTCTGTAACACTTTTAATAGTTAAACTATCTCCATCGTTATCACTATCGTTAGATAAAACATCTATTGTTATCTCTTTATCTTCATCTGTTTTAACACTGTCTTCGTTTGCAACAGGAGGTGTATTAGGCTTTGATTCTACTATAATATTAACAGTACCTGTAGAGTTTGCACCATTACTATCTTTTATTTGATAATTAAACAGGTCATTTCCGCTAAAGCCACTATTTGGTGTATACTCTATCTTTCCATCTTTAATTTCTACATTACCATTTTTAGCTTCAGTAACACTTTTAATAGTTAAATTATCTCCATCAATATCTCTATCATTTTCTAAAACATTAATTGTTACTTTTGTCTCATATTTAGTATTTACATTATCATTTTTAGCTAAAGGAGCATCATTAATAGAGTCAATAACTATATTTACTGTTGCACTACTTTGAGTTGCACTGCTATCTTCTATAGTATAAGTAAAACTATCTTTACCATTAAAGTTACTATTAGGTGTATAGATTATTTTACCATCTTTAATCTCTACTTTACCATTAGTAGCATTTGTAACACTTTTAATAGTTAAACTATCTCCATCGTTATCACTATCATTAGCTAAAACATCTATTGTTATCTCTTTATCTTCATCTGTTTTAACACTATCATCTTTAGCTAAAGGTGCATCGTTAGTAGAGTTAATAACAATATTAACTACAGCACTCTTAGAGTCTACAGTTCCATCGTTAGCAACAAAAGCAAAACTATCTTTACCACTATAGTTTTTATTAGGAGTATATGTTAAATTAGGTGCTGTTCCAGTTAATGCACCATTAGATGGTTCTCTAGTTACTTTAAATGTTAAATTATCATTATCAATATCTTTTCCTGTTAACTCTATCTCTTTTTTACTATCTTCATTAATAGTAATATTTTGAGATTTAGCCTCTGGAGGTGTATTTGGTTTCTCATTTACAGTTACAGTTACATTGGCGCTGTCATTAGCACCATTTCCATCAGTAATTGTATAATTAAATATATCATCACCACTAAAGCCACTATTTGGTGTATACTCTATTTTACCATCTATAATCTCTACACTACCATTTTTAGGTTGTGTGATACTTTTAATTGTTAAAGTATCTCCATCTGTATCACTATCATTTGCTAATACATCTATAATAATTTTAGTCTCATACTCTGCTATAGAACTATCTGTATTTGCTACTGGATTATGATTAGTTGAGCTACTATCTAAACTTTTAACAGCTGTAAAAGTATTAACTCTACCACTTGTAGAGACTTTTCCGTCAAGAGTAGATTTAACATCTACACCACTTTTAATTGCATTTATTTTACTTTCTACACTAGAGTCAGGATCAACAGAAGATAGTAGAGCAACAGTACCAGTTACATTTGGTGTTGCCATAGATGTACCTTGTAAGTAAACATATTTATTTTCAGGATATGTATTTAGAATATTTGTGCCAGGTGCTGCTACATCTACACTATTAGCACCATAATTAGAGAAACTAGCTAAATTATCATCTTGATCACTAGCTGCAATAGTAATAATATTATCTGCATTATATGAAGCAGGATATACAGGATCACTATCTATATCTTTACCATCATTACCAGCTGCAGCACAAAATACTACACCTTTTTTACCTAGTTCGATAATAGCTTTTTCCATACTATCACCACTCTTTCCACCACCACCATAGCTTGCATTAATTGCAACAACATTTACACCAGCATCGACCTGATCAGAAACATAGTCTAATCCTTCTAAAATATCACTAGCATATCCATATCCATTTGGTCTAAAAATCTTTACTGCCATTATTTGTACTTTTTGAGCAACACCACTAACACCATTATTGTTATTGCCTATTGCACCAATAATTCCAGCTACATGAGTACCATGGTAGTGTCCATTTTCGTTATAAGGTTCTTCTGGCATTGGATCATCATCATTATTACCATCATCGTCTCCTGCAAAATCAACACCATGTTTAGTAGAACCGTTCCACATATTATCTGCTAAATCATTATGTGTATAGTCAATACCTGTATCTAGTACTGCTACAACAACATCTTTACTACCTGTTGTAATATCCCATGCCTCTTTTACATCCATATCGGCATCATTAGTTCCACTTTTTCCATTTACTTCTTGACCAGTATTCTCTATAGTCCATAGATTAGAGTAGTAACTATCATTACTAGTAGCCATTGGTTTAAATGCATAGTTTGGTTCAATAGATTCGATAGAGTCTTTTATAAAAGGTAGTGTTAAAAGAATATTTTTTATTGTCTCAAAACTTGTACCTTTAACTTTAATATGCATACCATTTATGAGTTTAAACTCATGATGAGTAAAACTACTAAGTAATCCACCCATTTTAGATATCATACTACCCATGTTAATGCCTGGTTTAAATATAATAATTGCTTCCTCTAAAGCAGGCGCCTGTTGTGTTATATTTATATCTGATATCATTTGAATATTAGTATCTGTTTGGGCTCCAAAAAGAAGAGAAGCTACAACAGTAGATATAAGATAAAATTTTTTCATTATTTAACTCCTTTAATATAAAAAAATATTTATTATTATATACTAGATAACTTAAAACTATCCATAATATGGTAACTTTAATTAAATTATTATATTTTAATATCTATTTTATAATAAGTAGTTATTTTATTAAATACTATTAATTAAGAGAGTTAGCTCTCTATAACCCTATATCTATTTATAAGAGTATATTATCACCTAACTAAGTAAATTTTTAATATCAATAATCAGTGTAAGACAATCCAAGCTTTTATAACAATTTAGATAAAATAATACAATTTAAATATGGAGAGATATTTTGAGTAGTGCAAAACTTTTAATAGAGATAGGTGTCGAGGAGCTTCCAGCTGTTCCTTTGCTAAAGATTTTAGATAAAATAGATAAAAGTTGGGCAGATATTTTAAAGAGCAATAGGCTAGATAGCGACTATAAGTTCGACTATACACCAAGAAGGCTTACAATTAGAAGCGAGAGCTTTCCACTAAAGCAGAGCGATGAAGTAGTAGAGATGTTTGGACCACCACTAAACATTGCATACAAAGATGACAAACCAACAGGTGCGGCACTTGGGTTTGCTAAGAAATGTGGTGTAGATTTGGAGCAAATTAGCACTTCTACAAAGGGTAAAAATGAGGTTCTTTACTACAAAAAAGAGAGCCTTGGGGTTGATAGCAAAGAGCTTATAGAGCCAATGGTAAAAGAGTGGTTAGCCTCTATGGCATTTGGTAAAATGATGAGATGGGGGAGTTTGAGCGAAGAGTTTATTCGCCCAATTCGCTGGATTGTTGCAACGCTAGATGATAAGGTAGTAGATATCGATCTTTTTAAAGTAAAGAGTGGCAATACGACAAGAGTTCACAGAATGGTTACAAATGAGCCGAAAGAGGTTAGCTTTGCAACTTATGAAGATATTTTAAATAGTGGCAGTGTATTGCTTGATAGCAAGGCAAGAGAGAGCAGAGTTATTGATGGCATAAAAGAGATAGAGGCAAAAAATGGTGTAGAAGTAGAGCTAGATAGTGAGCTTTTAAGAGAGGTTGTAGCAATTACAGAGAACCCAGCACCACTACTTGGCACATTTGATGAGAAGTTTTTAGAGCTACCGCCAGAGGTTATAATTACCTCTATGAAAGAGCATCAAAGATACTTTGCTGTATTTAAAGATGGCAAATTAACAAACAACTTTGTAGTAGTAAGCAACGCTGTAACTAATGATTTCAGCAAGATTGTAGCAGGAAATGAGAAGGTGCTAAGACCACGCCTTGAAGATGCGCTATTCTTCTATAAAAATGACCTAAAAAGAGGCTTAAGCACTGACGGCTTAGAAAAAGTGCAGTTTATCGACGGACTTGGCACTTTAATGGACAAGATAGACAGAGAAGCAAAAATTGCAGAGGTCTTAAGCACACTCTATAGCGATAAAATCAAAAGTAAAGATTTAATCTTAAAAGCTGTTAAGTTAGCAAAAGCCGACTTAATGAGTGAAATGGTATATGAGTTTACAGAGCTTCAGGGCTTAATGGGCTACTACTACGCAAAAGCCCTTGGCGAAGATAAAGTGGTAGCAAACGCAATAAAAGAGCAGTATATGCCAACAGGTGACAATGCAGAGCTACCAAGCAGTGTAGATAGTGCATTAGTAGCCCTTTCTATTAAGCTAGATACCCTAGTTGGATTATTTAGTGTTGGTAAAATCCCAACAGGAAGCAAAGACCCATTTGCCCTTCGCCGTGCAGTAAATGGAATTATAAGAGTTGTTAGAGAGTTCAATTTAGATTTCGATTTAGATACAATTTTCAATAGTATAGAAGGCAACTACAAAGAGTTTGACTACAACACTCTAAAAGAGTTTATATACGAGAGAATCTACAAAATAGCCAAAACAAACCCATCTATAGTAAAAGCTGTGTTAAACAGTGGCGATACAAACCTAAACAGTATCTTTAAAAAGATAGATGCCTTAGACGAAATACTAAAAAACCAAGATACAAAAGAGCTATTTACCACATTCAAAAGAGTTGCAAATATATCTAAAGATATAGATTTAGAGAGTGATTTAAAGGTAGATGAGTCAAGATTTACTGAACTACAAGAGAGTGAGTTGTATAATGCCTTTAAAGAGATAAAATCAAAAGATTATCCAAGCTATAAAGATAAACTACAAGCCCTATTTGGCTTAAAAGAGAAACTCGATAACTATTTTGATAATGTGCTGGTAAACAGTGAAGATAAGAGCTTAAAAGCAAATAGACAAAATACAATCGGGCAAGTTTATAAAGAGTTTAAAGATATTGCAGATATAAAAGAGATCACGGCGTAAATTGGTTATTGGATGTGAGCCTTTAGGCTCACTAGAGTGATAGTCGATAGTGATAGATTGGTTATTAGTTTAAAGCGTCATTATCGGGCTTGACCCGATAATCTCTGTTATTTATAAACTTGTCACTGCTTCTTATGGTAAAGTTAGGAAAAACTGTATAACAAATTGAAACTTTGAGTATGCATTACGAAGTACAACTTCGTAACGAGTGAGAGTTCTTTTAGACAAACCAAATGTAATTATATTTGATGAATCAACATTATCACTCGATCACAATACGGAGACAAAATTACTAGATGCCTTAGATGAGTATATTAAAAATAAAACAGTCATAACAATTGCACACCGTCAAACAACTATTGATAAGAGTGAAAGTATGGTTAGCAAGGGGGGGGAGATGAAGCGTAAACACTATATTATAGGAGATGTTCATGGAGAGTTTGATATGTTAATCTCTCTTGTATCTAAACTTCCAAAAGATGCAAAGCTTATATTTGTAGGAGATTTAATAAACAGAGGGGCTAAAAGTAGGGAGGTTATAGAGTTTGTACGCAATAATGCTTTTGCAGTCGTTCAAGGAAATCATGAGTGTTATATTTTAGAGAATGCAAACTTTTTTTTAGAGTCTATTGAGATTTACAGAAGAGATAGGCGTAAAAACTTTTGGAGCAGACTCAATGGAACAGAAGTTTTACGCTCTTATGGATTGGTAACAGATGAGATAGATGATGCGGTTTACATATTAGACAAACCCCTAATTATCGAGCAGTTAAAAGAGGATTTAGCATGGATGGAGTCTCTACCTTGCTATTTGGAGTTGGGAGAGTTTGAGGGTTATGATTTACCTATTGTCGTCACCCATGGAAGTGCAGGAGATTTTTGGCATTTGAAAGATGAGAACTTTCAAGCCTTTAAAGAGGTTTGCCAAAGTAACCGAGAAGTACCAAGCCAAGATACAGAAATTTTCAATATTTATGGTCATGTAGTTTATTCAGAGGTAAAGATAGGGAAAAATTATGTTTGCGTTGATACAGGTTCTGGAAAAACTTTTGATAGAGCAAGGCTTAGTGCTTATTGTGTGGAGACAAAAGAGGTTTTTGAGAGTTAGAAAAGAGGAGATAAAGAGATGTTCAAAGTAGAGATATGCTATAACTACCAAAAAAGCTACCATGTCCATGTCCGACATGTCCGAGTCTCTTTACACTAAATTGTAACTTCAAGTAACGAGAAATACAATCAGGTAAGTTTATAAAGAGTTTAAAGATATTGCAGATATAAAATAGTTTACGGCGTAGCTTGTATTGGTAAAGTAAGAAAAACTGTATAAGTAATTGTAATTTTGTCTATACGTTACGAAGTGCAACTTCGTAACGAGTAAGAATTTACCACATATTTAAGAAAGATGTAGTTGTTTTTGAAGCTGATGTAAAAGAGATTAAAGGCAAAAAGTATATTTTAGAGGTCAAAGGTATGGTAGATGGCAAAGAGGTTTTTAGTGGTGAGTTTACATGAGAACAATTATAAATTTTACAAGTTTTAGAAGAAAAAATGTTATTATTTAGGATATTGAGACTCGAAAGGCTTGCTTCTTTCGCAGTCTCTGTAGCTTTGGCATCTATCCACCAAGATCAAACTTTCTATAAATATTAAAACTTAAGAGCTCAATATAGATTCCAAATTTTACAAAATAGAGATTGTTTATTATAATATTAACTTATAATAGAGGATCAAATTGTGACTACGGTGAGTAATAAAATTAGAATAAATATATATAAAGAAAAAAGCACAAGATATATTTAAACAGTATGGCATGGGTTTAAGTGGTGCTTTTAATATCTTTTTAGTATAATTTGTAAGAGATACTAAAAAGATAAGTAATATTTCTATAGATAAGTTATATTGAGTGAAACTTTAATGCTTTTTGAAGATCCTCTTTAGTATCTATACCAAAACTACTACTCTCTACCTCTTTTATAGCTATTTTATAGCTATTGTCTAATACTCTTAGTTGCTCTAATTTTTCTCTATTTTCTAAATATGAGCTCTCCATTTTACAAAACATCTCTAACTTAGAGTAGGTATATCCATATAGACCTAAATGAGCTTTAAATTTATCTTTAGTTGCATCTCTATCGTAAGGTATTAGTGCTCTTGAAAAATATAGAGCTAAACCACTTTTATCAGTTACAACTTTTACTAAGTTAGGATTATTTGCAGATTTAAAATCTACAATTTTATAAAGAGTTGTTAAAAGAATATCACTATTTTCTGCTTTCTCTTTAGTTAATTCAAAAAGGCTTTTAACTACACACTCTTCTATAAATGGCTCATCTGCTTGAACATTAATTATAATCTCATTTTTACTTAAATTTAACTTTTTAGCAGCTTCGTATATTCTATCTGTTCCAGAGTTGCAACTGCTACTTGTCATTACTGCTTTGAAACCATGCTTTTTAGCTACTTCTACAACTTCTAGCGAATCAGTTGCTATTACTACTCTATCGATATTTTCAACTGCTTTTGCTGTACGTATTACCATAGGTAAACCTGCAATATCTGCTAAAACTTTATTTGGAAAACGAGAGGATTCTACTCTTGCTGGAATAATAATCATTTTTATCCTTCTAAGGGCATTTAGGTATAATTATACCATTATTTTGTAAAAAGGAATTATATATGAGAGCACTTTTAAGTGTAAGTGATAAAAGCGGCGTAGTTGAGTTTGCAAAAGAGCTAAGTAGCCTTGGGTTTGAGATAGTATCAACAGGTGGTACATATAAGAGACTACAAGAGAGTGGTATAGATGTTGTAGAAATAGACAAAATTACTAAATTTCCAGAGTGCTTTGAGGGGCGTGTTAAAACACTAAATCCATATGTACATGGAGGTATTTTATACAAAAGAGATAACGAGTCTCATGCATCGCAAGCAAAAGAGCTAGAAATTGAAGGCATAGATTTAGTATGTGTAAACTTATATCCATTTAAAGAGACAATAGAGAGAACAGATGATTTTGATGAAATTATAGAAAATATCGATATTGGTGGACCAACAATGGTTAGAAGTGCTGCTAAAAACTTTAAAGATGTTTTAATTGTAACAGATAGTAGCGACTACTCTAAAGTTATAGAGGCAGTAAAAACTAAGAGTGATAGTTTTGAATTCCGAAGAGACTTAATGATAAAGGCTTATGAGCATACAGCAGCATATGATAGTATGATAGCTAACTATATGAATCAAAGATATAATAGTGGCTTTGGTGATAAGCAATTTATAGTTGGTAAAAAGGCATTTAATACAAGATATGGTGAAAATCCTCATCAAGATGGTGCACTTTACGAGTTTGAGAACTTTTATAGTCAAAACTTTAACAGTGTAAAAGGTGAAGCTAGTTTTAATAACCTAACAGATATTAATGGTGCTTTAAAGATAGCTTCAAGTTTTGGAGAGAAAGATGCAGTTTGTATTGTTAAACATGGAAACCCATGTGGATTTGCAATTAAAGATAGACTATTTAACTCTTATACAGAGGCTCTTAAGTGCGATCCTATCTCTGCATTTGGTGGAGTTGTAGCAGTAAATGGCGTTGTAGATTTAGAGCTTGCAAAAAAGATGAATGAGATATTCCTAGAAGTTATAGTAGCAGGTGACTTTACTAAAGAGGCTATAGAGGAGTTTAGTAAGAAGAAGAGATTAAAACTATTTAGCTTTAATAGTGAAAGACTATTAACTTCTAATGATAAATATGACTTTAAACATATTAATGGTGGATTTGTCTATCAAAATAGTGACTGTATATGCGATAACGAAGTAAAAAATGCAAAATGTGTGACAACGGATAGTGCAACTGCTGAGCAGCTATTAGATTTAGAGATAGCATGGAAGGTAGCAGGACTTACAAAGAGTAACTGTGTAGTATATGTAAAAAATGGTGCAATGGTAGCAGTTGGGATGGGTATGACTAGCCGTGTAGATGCTGCACAATGTGCAATTAAAAAAGCTAAAGAGATGGGTCTAGATATTAGTGGCTCAACACTAGCAAGTGAAGCATTTTTCCCATTTAGAGACTCTGTTGATGCTGCGGCAGCTGCTGGAGTAAGTGCAATTATTCAACCAGGTGGAAGTATTAGAGATGAAGAGGTTATAGAGGCTGCTAATGAGCATAGTATCTCTATGTACTTTACTACAGTAAGACACTTCTTACATTAATAGTAATGATTAAACGAACTAAGGTGGGTAATATATTAAAAAATCTTTAGGAGTAACTTCTTAATTTAAAAGTTTTTTTGCTTGCAGATTGCCTTCTAATGCTCTTCAGTATGGGTACAGTACTTTTACCCATACTTATCTGTTAATTCTTTTGCCTTAGCTAAGAGTAGGGCTTCAAAATCACTCTATCAAAAATTGATCTATTTACCTTAGTGAGGCAATATAGAGTAATCTCTCTTTATCATAAGAGTGATTAGTTAATCTATCTATACAAATTAAAATCAAGTAGGCTATGCTTAATTATAAACTCATCATCAATATCGATTACTTTTAACTTATTTAATCTATCAAGTACCTCTTTTGTGCAGTTTGCATCTTTTGGCCACTCTCTGTTAAATCCGTCAAGTTTATTTTTGTTTGTACCATCTATGGCAATAAATGGCTCTAAAATAATATCACGGTTACTATCAATATTATTAACTACTCTCCAAATTAACATATATGGGTTATCTAAATCATTATTTTGGCTATCAACTACAACCAATATAGATAAATACTCACTAAGTGGCTCTAACTTTTTAAATAGATTTAGCATAGATTCACTCTTTTTAACTGCAATTACTGTTATTGGATTTGCTGTATCTTTGTAGTAACTCTTTAGTGATAAAATATTGCTATTAATCTCTTGCATCTTTTTAAGCAACACTTTATCGCTAATATCTTTAACTCTTTTTTCTACTATATCACCAGTTGCATCGACTCCTAGTTTTCCACCTACAAATTGTTTTGGGCTTGAGTGGTCAAGGTGATCAACCACACCCTCACTTATAAATATTCTCTCTTTGCTGACTCTGTTTAGAATATACTTTGTTAGCTTATCAAACTCTTCAAGCTCTGGTGCATCATCTTTTACAAATATTGCATGTTTTACAAAACTCATCTGCCCAACACCCCAAAATGCATGCATAAACTGCTTTGCATGTCCTGGGTATTTGTGGTGCATCTTTGCTAGTATTAGGTTATGAAAGACTCCGTTTTCTGGCATATTATAATCAATTAGTTCAGGGGCTAGTGGCTTTAGAAGTGGCAAAAATATTCTCTCTGTTGCCCATCCAAAATATTTATCTTCTAGAGGTGGTTTTCCAACAACTGTTGCTGCAAATACTGGGTTTTTCTTGTGTGTAATTGCAGTAATTTCCATTATTGGAAAATTCTCTATTAGAGTATAATAACCCGTATGGTCGCCAAATGGACCCTCTGGTGCAAATTTAGTTGGATCAACAAACCCCTCTATTACAAAATCTACATCTTCTGGTACATAGATATCGTTAGTAATACCTTTTACCAATTTTGCATTTTTATTACGAATAAGTCCATATAAAAGTAGTTCAAAGACTCCATGAGGCATAGGTGCTTGACCACACCAAATATAAAGAGGGTCACCACCAATTCCAATGCTAACTGGCATCTTCTTTCCAGCTTCAGTATATTGGTCAAAAAAATTGCTTGCATCTTTGTGTATCTGCCAATGCATTGCAAGAGTGTTATTTGATAGCTGTTGCAACCTATACATACCGACATTTTGCATAGAGCCATCAAGACTTTGGGTATAAACTTGCCCCATAGTTATAAATCTACCACCATCTTCTTCCCAAGTTTTCAAAATTGGAAGCTTATCTAAATCAATATCGCTACCTTGCCAAATAACCTCTTGAGATGCACCTCTAGAGCTACTTCTTTTAGGAAATATATTCTTAAGTTTAACTACATTTGGTAGCATCTTAATTTTATCTAAAAACCCCTTTGGTGGCTTGAATTTCATTAAACTATCTATCTGCTCTCCTATAATGTCTGGCTCTTTAGCAAATATTTTACTAGTAATATCTTTATTAGCAAAAATATTCATTAAAACAGGAGTATCATATTCGATACCCTTTTTCTTATATATAGGTTTTGTAAATAGAATTGGTTGTGAGTTATCTTCTTTAACCTCTACATAAGCTACATGAGGAATCTCTAGCTCAATATCTAAAGGTATATCTATTACTTTTAAATTACCATTTTGCTTTAGCCACTCTACAACATCTTGCATTTAATCTCCATTTACATCTACATTTTGCTTATTATTATACAAAAAAGAGATTATGATTAGCACTTAATATCTTAAAAAGTTAATATAATTACTATATAACAGTAGAAAAACTATCAATAGAGTTTTGCTATAGTGATAAGTATTTTTTTGATATAATAGTATAACCTAGTTTATACTTTATATATTATAGAGTATCTGTATAGACGATATGGTTTAAAATTATATTAGGATATAAAATGGTAGATATTGAAACTAAGGCACCAGATTTTTGTTTGCCCAATCAAGATAGTGAAGAGATTTGTTTAAGAGATTTTGCAGGTAGTTGGATAGTTTTGTATTTTTATCCAAAAGATAGTACACCTGGTTGTACAACAGAGGCTCTAGATTTTACAGCATTAAAAGATGAGTTTGAAAAGAGTGGCGCAACAATTTTAGGTGCTAGCCCAGACTCTGTTAAGAGACACTGTAATTTCATTGCAAAAAAAGATTTAACAATTACATTAATAAGCGATGAAGAGAAGGAACTAGCTCAAAAATATGGTGTGTGGCAGTTAAAAAAGCTATATGGAAGAGAGTACATGGGAATAGTTAGAAGTACATTTTTAATAGATCCAGATGGAAATATTGCACATAAATGGGAGAAAGTTAAAGTTAAAAACCATGCACAAGAGGTTTTAGAAAAGTTAAAAGAGCTTAAGGGATAGTTGGCTTTTGTTTATTATGCGTTGGTGTAACGCGTTGCACCAATTGGCAGATTGATAAAATATAGAAGAAGACTATTTCCAAAAATTATTAATTAAATAAAGAGGTAGGTAAAATGAAAAAATTATTAATAGCAGCTCTTTTTTTTAGTACTTTTTTATCGGCAGATATTAAGCTTAGTAACAGAGATGCTCTAGTTATAGCAAATAGGATTTGGATAAATGAAGGTGCGGGTAAGCATAAATACTTAGTGTGGTGGAATAAGGGTGAAGAGTTTGCAAGTTTAGGGGTAGGGCACTTTATTTGGTTTACTAAAGATAAGCCAATGTGGTTTTATCACGCCTTTCCAAATATGCTAAAGTTTATAACAAAACGAGGAGCAAAGCCACCAAAATGGCTAAATCCAAATATGAGTTGTGTATGGAATAGTTATGCCGAGTGGAAAAGAGCAAAAAAACTAAATACTCCAAAAATGCAAGAGCTAACAACATTTCTAAACAATACAAAAGCTCTTCAAGCACAATTTATGGTGTATAGATTAAATAGTGCATACAAAAAATTAATTAATTATGCTTCAAATGCAAAAGAGAGAGCAAAAATAAAACGAGTATTTAGTAAACTTTTATATAAATCAAATGGTACAATAGACCCACAAGGAGCATACTGCCTAATAGACTATACCAACTTTAAAGGCGACGGCACACTAGAGACAGAACGATACCAAAATACAGGCTGGGGACTATACCAAGTGTTAGAGCACTTCGACGAAACCAATCCAAATAAATTTATGGCCTTCGCAAACTCTACTAGATATATTTTAGATAGACTAATAAAAGTATCACCACCAAAGCGAAACCTAAAGAGATTTAGAAAAGGATGGTTTGTAAGAACACGAACTTATCAGAAGTAGAGTGTTAAGTAGCTATAATTTAGGTTTTAGTTAGCATAAATTATAGCTTATGTGTTGGTTAATTTCTGATTGGTTTTTGGTTTTAGATGTGAGTTTTAGGCTCATATAAAGTATCTTTAATATTGAATTTAACTTTAAAGAGTTTAAAACTTAAAGTTAGGCTAAAGTATCAGATATTTGAATAATGCAAGTAGCACTTAGCAGAAGGTAGAGTAGATTTTGGTAAATGCTAAATATGTGATTGTGTAGAATTGAGTTAATAGGCAAAGAGTATAAGCTTACTGGTGTAATGGCGTAGATGCTAAGATAAGTGTTGAACCTTTGGGCTTAGAGATTGAATTAAAAGAGATATTTGAGGTTTAATGAAAGATAGAGTCTTTAGTAAAGAGTTAGATAAAAAGTTTGAGTTCGATGAGGCTGTGGCTTCGGTTTTTGATGATATGTTAAATAGGTCAGTTCCTTTTTATAGTGAGGTACAAGAGCTTATAATTGATTTTTTAAAACTTTATGCAAAAAGTGGAGATAAGGTTTTAGACCTTGGTAGCTCTACGGGTAAGTTTTTGATTAATTTAAATAGCCAAATTAAAGATTTAGAGCTTATTGGAATTGACAACTCTAAGCCAATGTTAAAACAAGCAAATATTAAAGTTAAAGCTTATGGGGTAGAGAATATATCTTTTGAGTATGCTGATATGTTAGAGTATAGTATTAAAGAGTTTAATTGTATAGTTGCTAACTACACTTTACAGTTTATTCGCCCACTAAATAGACCAAAATTAACTAAAAGAGTATTTGATGGTTTAAGAGATGGTGGGATTTTTATTTTTAGTGAAAAGATAGTATTTGAAGATAAAAAAACAGATAAAGATATTATAGATATCTACTACAAATACAAAAAAAGTCAAGGCTATAGCGAAACAGAGATTGTAAAGAAAAGAGAGGCTTTAGAGAATGTACTTATTCCATTTACAATAAATGAAAATATTACAATGTGTAAAGAGGCTGGGTTTAAGAGTGTAGAGACTCTCTTTCAGTGGGGAAATTTTGTAACTTTTATTGCCAAAAAGTAAGCGATAGCTATTTTATTGCAAATAAGTTGTATCTCTGCTATAATTCCAAACTTATTTTATAATAAAAAGGATCTTAATGAGATTTTTAGCAATAATGACATTTATATGGGCATTCTCTTTCTCTTTTATTGGAGTTTATTTAGCTGGCAAAGTCGATAGTTACTTTTCGGTTTTAATTCGTGTAGGTTTGGCTTCTTTGATATTTATTCCGTTTACAAATTTTAAGGTTGCAAACTCTTTGAAGCTTAAGATTATGGGTATTGGGGTTATTCAAATAGGAATAATGTATATATTTTTCTTTAAATCATTTCTCTTTTTAAGTGTACCAGAGGTTCTACTTTTTACTATCTTTACACCAATTTATGTAACTATAATTTACGATTTTCTAAAAGGTAAATTTAACTTCTTATATATAGTAACTGCAGCAATTGCTGTACTTGGGGCATATGTAATTAAGCAGACTCAAATAAATGATAACTTCTTTTTAGGCTTTATGATGGTTCAGGGGGCTAATGTTGCTTTTGCTCTTGGGCAAGTTCTTTATAAAAAGCTATTAGAGAAAAAAGAGTTACAAAATATTAAGCAATCGACTATCTTTGGATATTTTCATTTTGGGGCTTTATTAATCTCTTTGGCAGCATTTTTACTATTTGGTAACAGTGCAAAAATGCATCTAGATACTACACAAGTAGCAGTTCTTATATGGCTTGGTGTTGTAGCTTCGGGTATTGGGTACTTTTTATGGAACAGAGGAGCTACAAAGGTTGATAGTGGAATATTGGCAATTATGAATAATGCGGTTGTTCCACTTGGTTTGGTAGTTAATTTACTTCTTTGGGGCAGAGATATAAACTATACTAGCTTACTAATTGGTGGTGGGTTAATTGCCTTCTCTTTATGGCTACATAAACTAATTATAAAAAGAGATTTAAAGCTATCTCTTTAGTTGCTACCTCTTTGGTAGCGTAACTAAAAGACCTGCAAATATAATTAATAACATTCCAATTAACGTATATGTATCTGGAAATATATCTCCTAATAGTGTGCCAACTACTACTCCAAATATTATCTGTGTATATGTAATTGTTCCAGCAATCGAGGCTTTTGTTATAGAGTAAGATTTTGTCATTAGTAGTTGCGAAGCTGTAGCAAATAGACCAATAATAATTATAAATAACCAATCAATACCCTTTGGTATAATAAATTGGCTAAAGAGAAAATCTACACTCTTGTCGAATTTAAAAAACTCTGAAATTACCATTAAGACTATTGGTCCAATAGTTCCAACAAGCATAAATGATAGTGCAATCTCTCTTGTATCGTAGTAGTTTTTAAGCTCTTTAATAGATGTATAAGCCATTGCTGCACCTATACCAGAAAACAACCCTAATATATCATACTTACTAAGGCTAAAACCTACAGGTTTTGCTATTAAAACTAAGCCTAAAAAGCCAAAAACTAGTGCTAAAATTGCTAGTTTTGGTGGCTCTTCTTTAAAAAACAACCATGCAAAAAATGCTAAAAATAGAGGCGATGTTTTATTGTAAGTTGTGGCAACTCCTAAAGGTATATTTGCCATATTATAAAAGTATGCAAGTAGAGCTAAAAAACCTATAAATCCTCTAAAAAATAGAAGTAGTGGCTTGCCACCTTTTGAGTTGCTAGGGTTTTTAAGCAGAGCAAATAGTATAATCGCTACACCAAAAATATTACGAAATAGAGTAATTTCTACAGATGGTAGGTAAGAGATCATCTTAACTGCTCCTCCCATTAGTGCAAATGAGAGAGAAGCTAATAGCATATATAGTATACCTTTATCTATTTTAGATAACATATTCCACCTTTGATTTAAATACAAATGGTATAATATCGTAATTTTTTAAAACTATGAGTTTTAATAATAAAATATAAACTTATGTAGAAGGGCTTTTAATATGGATATAACAAAATTAGATAGTGAATATATTCTACACTCTTATGGGCGTATTGCAACATCTTTTGTAGAGGGTAAAGATGCTAAACTTTACGATAGTGAAGGTAAAGAGTATATAGATTTTAGTAGTGGAATTGGCGTATGTAGCGTAGGGCATGGAAATGAGAGATTATCTAGTGTAATATGTGAGCAGTCTAAAAGACTCCTACATACATCTAATCTTTGGTTAATAGAGCCACAAGCAAAGCTTGCTAAAGAGATCGTAGGTTTAAGTGGTTTTGATATGAGACTATTTTTTGCAAATTCTGGTGCAGAGGCAAATGAGGGTGCTTTAAAGATTGCTAGAAAGTATGGACAGACTAATTTTGATAAAAAAAGATATAAAGTAATTACATT
>CAMZLH010000059.1 GCA_947311565.1 uncultured Nitratifractor sp. | reverse complement strand
GGTATGACTTCGATAGAATGGGGACTATTTTTAGAGCCTCTCCAAGACAAGCAGATGTGATGATACTTGCAGGAACACTCTCTAAAAAGCATGCAGAGTTCGCTAGACGTTTGTATGATCAGATGACAGAGCCTAAATGGGTGATTTCTATGGGTTCATGTGCAAATACAGGTGGTATGTTTAATACCTATGCAACAGTCCAAGGAGTAGATAGAATCATCCCTATTGATATCTATTTACCAGGGTGTGCACCACGTCCAGAAACACTTCAATATGCGATGATGATGCTTCAAAAAAAGATTAGGCGCGAATCTGCTAATATGAATAAAAATAAAAAGCAAAGGTTCATATAATGAGAAGATATACACCAAAAGGGAATGTTCAGGCAAAATCTAAATATACAGATAGATTTTGGGTGGCTCCTAGAGTTCCAAGAGAACCGCTAGAAGAGGGGAGTTTTTTTGCAGAGGTTGTATCTAAGTTAGAGTCTGCTGGAGTTGAAGTTTTAGATAGCTATATTGAACTTAATCAATTAGTTATAAAGGTAAAACCAGAGCAAAACTTAGATGCTATTAAGTCTATGAGTCACGATAGTTGCTTTAAGATGTGTAGTGAGCTTAGTGCAGTTGACTATTTAGCACAAGATGGTGAATTTGAAATATTTTATCAGTTATTAAACTTAGATAAGGCATTAAGAGCTAGAGTAATTACTAGATTAAAGCAAGATCAAGCTATTGAGAGTGTACATCCTGTATATAAGATGGCAAACTTTGCAGAGCGTGAGATGTTTGATATGTTTGGTATTTATGTTAATAACCACCCTTATCTTAAGAGAATTCTTATGCCAGATGATTGGGTTGGACATCCACTTCTTAAAACTTATCCACTTCAAGGAGATGAAGCTGCATCTTGGTATGAGGTAGATAAGATATTTGGAAAAGAGTACAGAGATATTATTGGACCAGAGCTTCGTGACCCTGCAAGAGTAGATAGATATGATACTCAAAGATTTGCAAGAGTTGGTAAAGAGGTTCCATTTGGTGCAGACCCAGAGCTTGTAGATAGCCAAGTAACACCTATTGAAGATGCTTACTCTAAAACTGCATTCACAGATTACACAACTGGCTCTGAGCAGTTAGATAATAGAAAATAGGAGGGGTGATGAGACAACAACCGAATAAACTACAGCCATTTTTCGAAAACTTAAATTTTGAGAGAAAAGATAACACTATGGTTATCAATTTTGGTCCACAGCACCCATCAGCACATGGTCAATTAAGACTTGTTTTGGAGCTTCAAGGTGAGCAAGTTGTAAAAGCATATCCAGATATTGGATATTTGCACCGTGGTGTTGAGAAGATGGGTGAGAATATGATCTATAACGAGTTCTTACCTACTACAGATAGATTAGACTATATCGCATCTACATCTAATAACTATGCATTTGCACTAGCCGTAGAGAGACTACTTGGAATTGAAGATAAAGTTCCTAGACGTGCTAAAGTTATCAGAACAATGCTTCTAGAGATAAATAGAGTTATCTCACACCTTTTCTTTGTAGCTACACATGCCTTAGATGTAGGGGCTATGAGTATCTTCTTGTATGCTTTCCGTGAGAGAGAGTTTGCAATGGATTTAATGGAAGACTATTGTGGTGCAAGACTTACTCATGCAGCTGTTAGAATTGGTGGTGTGCCATTGGATTTACCAAAAAACTGGATAAGTGATTTGAGTAGCTTCTTAAATATTTTACTAGAGCAGGTTAAACTATACGAAGACCTTTTAACAGAGAATAGAATTTGGAAAATGCGTCTTGAAGAGGTAGGTGTTGTTACTCCTGAAGATGCACTATCTTGGGGTTGTACTGGACCAATGCTAAGAGGTTCTGGAATAGCATATGATATTCGCAAAGAAGAGCCTTATGAGCTATATAGTGAACTTAATTTTGATATACCAGTATCAGATAGAAATGATAGTTATGGAAGATATAGATTATATATGGAAGAGATGAAAGAGTCTGTTAAGATACTTAGACAGTTAATCTCTATGTATCCTAAGACAACTCCAGAGATTATGGCTCATGCACCTCAATATATATCTGCTCCAAAAGAGGAGATAATGACACAAAACTATGCACTTATGCAACATTTTGTGTTAGTAACACAGGGTATGAGACCACCAAAAGGTACAGTATATGCACCAACAGAGTCGCCAAAAGGTGAACTTGGTTTCTATATAGTATCAGAGGGCGAACCATATGCATATCGTATGAAAGTTAGAGCACCAAGCTTCTTCCACACTGGATTACTACAAGATTTACTTGTAGGAACATATATTGCCGATGTTGTTACAATTATAGGTTCTACCAATATTGTATTTGGTGAAGTTGACCGTTAAGAGGAGATGGAATGAAAAGATACGATTTAAGACACTTAAAAGATGACTTCTACGATAGAATGATAGAGTTAATCGATACAGGTTTAGAGAATAAAGAGGTTGGAATTTTCCTATTTGAGATTGGTGACTTCTCGACTCTTCAAAAGAGTGCAGATGTTATTAGAGATGCTGGACACGATCTATTAAACTCACTTAAGTTTAATGAAGTTGACTGGACAGTAGTTGTAAGAAAGGCTAGTTAAATGCAATTTGTAGCACCAAAACGAGATAGTAGAAAATTTGTATCAGCATATAAAAGTGTTGATAGTAATTTAGATAATACAATCTCTAATAGTGATTTAGTAATACTATTTGGTGCAAATTTATTGGAAAACTCTAAAGCTATAACAAAAGCTAAAGAGGTTGTATATATGCACCCTGTTCAGATAGAGCAAAATGGTACTTACTTAAAGTACGAAGCTGGTAGCGAAGAGGGTGTAGTACTATTACTGCTTAATGCACTTTGTAAAAGTGCCTCTAAAGAGACTCTTGATTTTATAGATGAGTTAGATATCGGATATTTAAGCGCAGAGTGTAGTCTATCAGAAGAGGAGATAGAAGTTCTAGCTAGTAAAGCTGTTGGTATCTCTACTTCTATAGTTGTAGCAGATGATATATATAATCACGAAAGTGTAGAGAATATTGCTAGAGTTTTAGCAACTATTGCAAAGTGTAGTGATATTGAAATTGTAGCGTTAGGTGCAGATTTAAATGTAGATGCATGCAGTGAAGATAAGCTTAGTGAACCAGAAGATTTACCAAGTTATGATGGTGTAGTTATATATAGCGTAGCAAGCAGTAGTGATGGTGAACTTTTAGGTTCAAGCCAGTTTGCAATGGCTGCTAAGGTTAGTAATGGTGATTTAGTAACATTTACTATTAATAGTAATGAGTTTTCTAAACCATTTAAGTTGGATAGTAGCTTAAAAGGTACAGTTGCAATTAACAGTAGTGATGATTTAGAGATTTTATCATCATATAGATTTAAACGAATTAAAATCAACAAGGTAGGAAGTGAAAATGAGTAATAACAATTTAGTTACAGTAACGATTGATGGAATCGAGTGCAAGGCTAAAGAGGGAGAGTATATCTTAAATGTAGCAAGGGCTAATGATATTTTTATTCCAGCTATCTGCTACCTTACTAGATGTTCACCTACGCTTGCATGTCGTATCTGTTTAGTAGAAGCAGATGGCAAGAGAGTTTACTCTTGTAATGCTAAAGTAAAAGATGGGATGGATATAACAACTACAACAGAAGAGATTTTAGAAGAGCGTAGAGCTATTATGGAGGTTTACGATGTAAATCATCCTCTTCAGTGTGGTGTTTGTGATCAACATGGTGAGTGCGAGTTACAAAATTATACATTAGAACTTGGTGTTGACTCTCAATCTTTTTCAATAGCAGATACTAAAAGAGAAAGTAAAAATTGGAGTAGTGTACTTCACTATTATGCAGGTCTTTGTATAGTTTGTGAAAGATGTGTAACTGTTTGTAAAGATATGATTGGTGATGCAGCGATTAAGACTACAAAAAGAGGTGGTGATCCTTTAGATAAAAGTTTAAAAGATAGTATGCCTAAAGATGCTTATTCTATGTGGAATAAGCTTCAAAAATCTATTATTGCACCAAGTAATGGTACAGATTTTACAGATTGTTCTGATTGTGGTGAGTGTACAGCTGTCTGTCCAGTTGGAGCATTAACAGAGAGAGATTTTGTATATAAAGCAAATCCATGGGATTTAAGAGAAGTTCCAAGTGCATGTGCACATTGTTCAAGTGCATGCCATCTATACTACGAGACAAGAGCAGAGTCAATTAGTAACCCAACAGAGAAGATATTTAGAGTTAAAAATGAGTGGCACTATCAGACTCTATGTGGTGCAGGTAGATTTGGTTACGATTATGAGAATGCAGATGCTAAAAAAGATCCAGCAGCTCTAGAGGCAGCAGTTAAAGCAATAGAGAGTGCAGGAGCTATTAGATTTAACTCTATGATAACTAATGAAGAGGCTCTAATGCTTCAGAGTTTAAAAGATAAGCTTAACTTAAAACTTATAAATCATGAAGTTAAGCCATTCCAAGAGTTCCTTAGTAACTACTCTAAAGCAGCTGGTCATGCTCTATATAAAGATAATTTTAGCGATATGAGTGAGTGTGACTTTATAATATCAGTTGGTGCGAAACTTAGAAATGATAATCCAGCAGCTAGATACCTATTTAATAATATTCAAAAGATGAATAAAGGAGCGGGGCTTTACTTCCATCCAGTTGGTGATACTCTTATACCTACATTTGGTAAGAGTGTAGAGCAGATAAATCATAAAGCTGGATTAGAAGAGTATGCTCTTTTACTTATATTAGACCTTTTTGCAAAAGATAGAGACTCTTTACCAGATAGTATTAAAGATATCCTAGATAGTTCTAAAGAGAAGAGAACTAAAATAGTTAAAGAGAAGATAATGGAAGAGGTAGTTGAGCAAGTTGAAGATAAAGAGACTGGCGAGATGAAAGAGGTTAAAAAGAAAGTACCTAAAACTGTAGAGAAAGAGGTAGAGTTTGAAGCAAGTACTATTGCTGAAAATCTAGGAATTGATGTAGATAACTTCCAAGATATATTAGATAAGATGCTTAAGAAAAAAGATAACTTTGCTCTAATTATTGGAGAGGATCTCTATAATCATCCGAAAGCTTCTAATTTAGCAAAACTAGTTGCACTAATAGAGCAAACATGTGATATTAAAGTTGCAATGATTCCACCAAAATCTAATGCTCTAGGAGTTGCAATGATTTGTGACTTAGATAGCGAGGAAGAGGGAGAAGTTGTTGGATACAATGAACCAGCAGACTTTGAGATATCTGCGCTTGGTGGTAAAGATTTTGATATTCCTGCAATGAATCAGCAAGAGGGAACAATTACTAATATGAACAAAAGAGTTGTACCTTTAAATGCGGCACTTGATTATAGTGGATATACTCTAAATGATATTATGAATAAGCTAGGATTTAATAATAATCAAACAGTTGATTGGACTGCACAACTTCCAGTAGATAGAGGATTCCAAGTAGTATCATTTGATGATCTTCCAAATGAGTTTACAAACTCTAAAGAGGAGAGTAGAGGTTATGTTGTAGCAAATATTAGTGTTGAAGCAGAGTATATTGAGCTAGATGAGTTTGAGTCTGATGGGTTGGAAGGGGATATAGCTTATAGATGTAACCCTCAACGACAGTTTAACGACTTTAGTGATAAGGCTCATCAGATATTTGAAGAGTTTGCACTATATGCATCACCAGCTAGAGCAGAATCTTTAGGAGAGAAAGTTACAGTTAAGTTTGATGGAAAAGGCGGTTTAGAGCTACCTGTAGTTGTAGATGATAGGCTAGAGGGAGATATAGTAGAGATGCCAGATTTTAAAGCCGATTTAGATGTATATTCACTATTTGGTGATAGCAGATATGCAAAAGTAACTATAGAAAAGGTGTAGAGTATGGATGGATATATAATAGCAACAATAATAAAAGCAGCACTGATTTTAGGAGTAATCTCAGCGTTAGCAGGTTTTGGTACATTTATTGAGAGAAAAATATTGGCATTTATTCAGCGTCGTCTTGGACCAATGCATGTTGGTCCATATGGTGTTTTACAAATTGCAGCAGATGGTATAAAACTATTTACTAAAGAGGACTTTATACCAAGTGGAGCTAATAAGATAGTATTTATGGTTGCACCAATTATTACAGCAGCAACAGCATTTATTGCACTAGCTGCTGTACCACTATTGCCAGAGTTTACACTACCATTTACAGATATTGTAGTTAGACCAATTGTTTCAGATATGAATATTGGTATCTTATTTGTAATAGCAATGATGGGTGTTGGCCTTTATGGTCCACTTCTTGCAGGTATGGCACAAGAGAATAAGTGGGGTATTATTGGTAGTGCAAGAACTGCTATTCAATTTTTAAGTTACGAAGTTGTTACAGGTCTTTCTCTTCTTGCTCCTATTATGATGGTAGGTTCACTATCTTTAATAGATTTCAATACATATCAAGCATCTGGAGTTGGTAGTTGGATTATATGGTCTCAACCAGTTGCATTTGTACTATTTTTAATATCAGGTTTTGCAGAGACAAATAGAACACCGTTTGATTTACTAGAGAATGAAGCAGAGGTAATTTCTGGTTATGCTACAGAGTATAGTGGTATGAGATGGGGAATGTTCTTTATTGGTGAGTATGCAAATATGATAACAATAGGCTTTTTAGCAGCAATTATTTTCCTTGGAGGATTTAATCCATTATGGATAATACCTGGTGGATTAGCAATTATTTTAAAAGTTGCTTTCTTCTTCTTTTTAATGTTGTGGGTTCGTGCAGCTTGGCCACATATTAGACCTGATCAATTAATGTGGTTGTGTTGGAAAGTTTTAATGCCTTTAGCAGTACTAAATATTTTAGTTACTGGTATAGTAATGATGGTTTAAGGAGTTTAGATGAGTATAGATAATTTAAAAAATAGAAATGTAGGCGTGCAAAACTATAAGATGCTCGACCTTGAACCAACACCGCAAACTGGTTGGGGAAGATTTAAGCGAGTTATGAAACGCTCTGTTAAGTTTGAACTATTTGTTGGATTAAAAGTTACAATTAGAGAGATGTTTAAAGCCCTATTTATGGGTAATATGCATACTGTTAAGTACCCTTTTGAGAAGATGCCGATATCTCCAAGATATAGAGCAATTCATGAGATGAAGATACTTTTAGAGAGTGGTCACTATAGATGTATTGGTTGTGGGCTTTGCGAAAAAATTTGTATCTCAGATTGTATAAAGATGGATACTAGATATGATGAAAATCAGAGAAAAGAGGTTAGTGAATATACAATTAACTTTGGTAGATGTATTTTTTGTGGTTACTGTGCAGAGGTTTGTCCAGAGCTTGCAATTGTACATGGTGGTAGATACGAAACAGCAAGTGAACAAAGAGCTAGTTACTCTCTATTTGAGGATATGTTAACACCAATTGATCAGCTAACAAGCCAAAAAGAGTATCCAGGATTTGGTGCAGTATCACCAAATGCAGATGAGAACATTAAAAAAACACCACTGGCATATTAAGGAGAGGTTATGGAAGCAATAGCGTTTTATATATTTGGAGTCTTAATAGTAGGACTCTTTTTGGTAACTATACTTAGTCGCGATATTTTGTACTCTATGAGTGCATTAGCAGCTGGTATGGTAATGATATCTGGTCTCTTCTTTATTTTAGGCGCAGATTTTTTAGGTGCTGTACAGTTAGTTGTTTACTCAGGTGCAATTATGGCACTATATGCATTTGGAATGATGTTCTTTGATGCTACAAGAGAGGTAAAAGAGAAGCATGGATCTGGACTTTTAGTATTTATATTAAGTGGAGCAAGTGCTTTAATTATGGTAATTATATTTGCTGCTCCTGCAATAGGTAATAAAATTGAACCTCTAGTTCAAGCTACTAAAGGTGTTGATAATCCACATGCTATTGGAGAGGTTTTATTTACTAAATATTTAATACCATTTGAAGTAGCTGCAGTAATGTTATTGGTAGCTATGATTGCTGGTATTATCTTAGCGAGTAAAAAGATGGATGAGTCACTTTCAGAAGTGTATGTTGGTGCTGACCCAGAAACTGAGAAGAAGGAGCAAGTATGACAATAACACTAACACACTACCTAGTGCTATCAGCAATTTTATTTACAATAGGTTTAGCTGGTGTAATTAGAAGAAAAAATCTACTAATGCTATTTTTTGCAACAGAGATTATGCTAAATGCAGCAAATATTGCATTTGTTTCTATATCATCGTTTATTAATGATTTAAGTGGTCAAATGTTTGCACTATTTATTATAGCAATTGCAGCTAGTGAGGTTGCCGTAGGACTTGGATTACTAATATTAATCTATAAGAAGTATGGTACATTAGATTTAGATAAATTAAGCACAATGAGGGGGTAGGTGATGGAAAAATATCTTTATATAGCGCTATTTGCTCCATTTGTAAGTTCACTATTCTCTGCTCTTTTTGCTCAGCAAAAGAAGATGCAGTTTGTAGGTATTGTTGCGCCAATATTGATTGGTATATCTTTAATGTCATCACTTCTTCTTTTGTCACATGTTCACGAGAGTGGAGAGGCTGTAAGAGCCAACTTGATGGATTGGATAGTAGTTGGTGATATGAATATTACATTTGGTTTTGCAGTTGATCAAGTAACGGCTGTTATGATGGTTGTAGTTACTACTGTATCTACAGTTGTACATATCTACTCTAACTACTATATGGATCACGATATTAGCTTTAATAGATTCTTCTCTTATCTATCAGCTTTCGTTTTCTCTATGATGATTTTGGTTATGAGTGATAACTTCCTTGGGCTATTTATTGGTTGGGAAGGTGTTGGTGTCTGCTCTTGGTTACTAATTGGGTTTTGGTATCATAAAAAAGATGAGAGTAAAGATGTTAACCCATCTGTTTCTCCATCATGGGCAGCAAATGAAGCATTTATTGTAAACAGAATTGCTGACCTTGGAATGCTAGTTGGTATCTTCTTAATATATTGGAATTTAGGTACTCTTACATATACAGAAGTATTTGCACAACTTGGAACTCTTGATCATACTCTTTTAGTTTGGATTGGAATTACACTATTTATTGGTGCAATGGGTAAATCGGCTCAATTCCCACTACACACTTGGTTAACAGATGCAATGGAAGGTCCAACACCAGTTTCGGCACTAATCCATGCAGCGACAATGGTTACAGCAGGTGTATATTTGGTAATTAGAGCAAACCCTTTATATAGTCAAATACCAGAAGTTAGTTATGGTATAGCACTACTTGGTACATTTGTTGCAATATTTGCAGCTTCAATGGCACTTGTAAATAGAGACCTTAAGAGAATCGTTGCATACTCTACACTATCTCAGTTAGGTTATATGTTTGCAGCTGCTGGTCTTGGAGCATATTGGATTGCACTATTTCACCTAGCAGCTCATGCATTCTTTAAGGCGTTGTTGTTCTTGGGTGCTGGTAATGTTATGCATGCTATGCATGATGAGCTTGATATCTTTAAGATGGGTGGACTTAAAAAGAAGATGTTCTGGTCTTTTTTAATGATGGGTTTAGCATCTTTAGCTCTAGCAGGTATCTATCCATTAGCTGGTTTCTTCTCAAAAGATGCAATATTAGAGGCAGCATTTAACGAGCATACTTATGGTATTTGGTTTGTTCTTTGGCTAACTGCTGGTTTAACAGCATTCTATAGCTTTAGACAAGTATTTATCGTTTTCTTAGGAGATGAAAGATATCACGAAATTGGTGCTCATCCACACGAAGCTAAACCATATGCATTATGGGCAATGAGTGTTTTAGCAGTATTAGCAGTAATATTTGGTTGGTTTAGAGAGGACTTTATGGAGTTTATTACTAAATTCTTACCAGCATATGAGATGAGTGAACATACACACCATATGGTTTGGATTTTAACTATTGTAACAACTGCAATAGCAGTTACAGGTATATTAGTTGCGTTCTTTAAATACTCTAAAAAGCTAAATAGAAGTGAAAAGACAGAGAATAGTTTTGCATATAAATTATTATATAATCAATACTATATTCCACACTTCTATGAAAAAGCAATCACAAAGCCATATGCTGAGCTTTCTGAGATTGCATGGCAAGAGCTTGATATGAAAGTTGTAGATGCAACTGTTGATGGCATCGCTAAGACAATTGAGAGTAGTGGTGATGTTAGTAGAAGAGCTCAAGATGGTAACCTATCTAGTTATCTTAAATGGATGACAGCTGGTTTTGTTTTAATTACAATTATTGCAGTTATTTCTGTAGTGATAAAATAAGGAGAGGGTAGAATGAGTAATATTTTAACGGTTTTAATTTTCTTTCCTCTAATTGCTGCAATATTTGGTTTTATGGTAAACCAAAAGAGCATTAGAGTATATGGTATAACTGTAGCAGCAGCTGAGTTTTTATTGTCACTGTGGCTATGGGCATCATTTGATTCTACAAATCCAGGTATGCAGTTTGTAGAGCAACTTAGCTTGATACCTCAGTTTGGTATTAGTTACTATTTAGGAGTTGATGGAATAAGTCTATTTATTGTTATAATGAGTACACTAATGACACTAATTGGTATTATTGCACTTAGTGTAAAAGATGATATAAAAAATATGATTATTACGCTTCTATTCTTAGAAGTTGCAATGATTGGTGTATTTGTATCTTTAGATGTAATACTATTTTATGTATTCTGGGAGTTCTCATTAGTGCCAATGTTATATGTAATTGGTGCTTGGGGTGGAAACCTAAGACTATATGCATCTATTAAGTTCTTTATATATACATTTGCAGGTTCGCTTGTAATGTTAATTGGTATGCTATATATGGCATTTATCTATCATTCAACAACTGGTGTTTGGAGCTTCTCTTTAACAGATTGGTACTCTTTGATTTTACCATTTGATGTTCAAAAGTATCTATTCTTAGCATTCTTCTTAGGATTTGCTATTAAAGTGCCAATGTTTCCATTTCATACTTGGTTACCATATGCGCATGGTCAAGCACCAACTGTTGGTTCAGTAATTCTTGCAGCTGTACTTTTAAAAATGGGTACATATGGTTTTGTTAGATTTTCACTACCACTATTTCCAGATGCATCGGTAGCTTATATCTTGCCAGTTGGTATTATTGCTGTAATTATGATTATCTATACTGCAATGATTGCTTATGCTCAAAAAGATATTAAGCAGGTTATTGCATATAGTTCTATTTCACATATGGGTGTTATTGTACTTGGTACATTTGCTATGAATACAGAGGGAATTGCTGGTTCAGTATTTTTAATGTTATCTCACGGTATTGTTTCTGGTGCACTATTCTTACTAGTAGGTGTAATATACGATAGAAAACATACTAAAATTATGAGTGAGTTTGGTGGTTTAGCTAAATCTATGCCAAACTTTGCAGTAGTATTTGGTGTTATGACAATGGCTGCTGTTGGTTTACCATTGACTATTGGATTTATTGGAGAGTACCTATCATTGGCTGGTTTCTTTAAAGTATCTCCAACTCTAACAGTACTTGGTGGTACATCTATTATTTTAGGTGCGGCTTATATGCTAAAAGCACTTAAAAATACATTCTTTGGTCCAATTACAAACCCAGAGAATGAGAACTTACCAGATTTAGATGCAAAAGAGTTAACAGCACTTATACCTTTAGTTGCTATAGTAATTTGGTTAGGTATTTACCCTAAACCAGTACTTGGTCCAATTGATACTACAACAAAAGCTTTAGTGCAGATGATGCACAATAAAGCACAAACCAAAGAGGCTAAAGCTACAATTTTGGTTAGTAAACCTAAGAAGGAGGCAAAATAATGGAAGCTATAAATATTGATTTTGCTGCACTTAATTTAATTACGCTATCTCCAATGTTGATCACACTACTTGGTGCTTTAGTTATACTATGTATTGATTTAATTAAGTCAGATTTAGATAAAACACTATATGTAACTTTAACTATATTAACTCTATTTGTTGCTATTGGTGCAACACTGAGTCTTAATATTAATGAGAGAGGTCTGTTTAATACTATTTTAATAGATGGTGTATCGATTTTAGGGCAACTTTTAATTTTAGCGGGTTCAATGCTCTTTATTCCACTTGCTCTTACTAAGAGAAAGTTCCATGATTTCTCTTATCCAGAGTATTTTGCACTATTCTTATTTATGGTGTTTGGCTTCCAATTTATGGCAGCTAGTGACAACTTAATTTTAATTTTTGTTGGTTTAGAGACAGCATCTTTGGCTCTTTATACTTTAATTGCTATGCACAATACTAAGCTAGCACATGAAGCTGCAATTAAGTACTTTACTATGGGTGCACTTGCAGCTGGTTTCTTTGCAATGGGTGCAGCTGCAATTTATGGAGTTACAGGCTCTGTAGAGATGGATAGTATAGTTAAAGTATTCCAAAGTAAAATGAGTGAACCATCAATCATGGTACCAATTATTGGTGGAGCACTACTTATGATAGTTGCTATTGGATTTAAAGTATCTTTAATTCCATTCCATATGTGGACACCAGATGTTTATGAGGGTGCTAGTGCATCTATGGCTGGTTATATGTCTATTGTTCCAAAGATTGCAATGATGGTTGTGGCAATGCGTCTATTTGGTATGTATATGGAACTAGATATTGAGATTGTAAGATATACTATTATTGCTCTTGCTATTATTACAACAACTTTAGCTAACTTAATGGCACTTGTGCAAAATGATGTAAAAAGAATGTTGGCATATAGTTCTATCTCTCACGCTGGTTTTGTACTTGTAGCAATTGCGTTGGATACAACTAAGGGTTATTCATCACTATTTATGTACTACTCTCTATTTATGTTTACAAACTTAGGTGCTTTTGCAATGTTATGGGTTAGCCGTCATAAGTATAATGTTCACCACGACAGATTTCACCACCCATACGAGAAGTTTGCAGGTATGATTAAAAAAGCACCAGTATCTGCTGTTATAATGGCTATATTTATGTTATCACTTGCAGGTGTACCACCATTTAGTCTATTTTGGGGTAAACTATATGTGCTTAGTGCTGTTGTAGATTCTGGTTACTATGCAGTAGCTATTATTTTGGCATTAAACAGTGCAGTAGCTGTTTATTACTACTTAAAATTAATTATATATATGTTCTTAAAACCTGAAGATCTATCACAAGGTAATGTTGTATATGCTAACCGTTCATTAGCACTAGAGATGGTAATTGGATTAGCTGCACTAGCTACAATAGCTTCTATCTTCTATGTAGATCCACTAATGCAGTTTATTACTGATTTAGTTGGAGCAAGCGGATATTAATATTTGGGGCTTTGCCCCTTTTTAATCTTAAAGTAGTAAAATATATTCTAATTTACCACAGGATATATTATGAAAATATCTCTTATTTTAATCTCTTTTTTTACAATAATATATGCAAAAACTATAAACTTAGCAGTTGCAGCAAATGCTAGCGAAGTTATAAAAGAGTTAGCTAATAACTATAGTAAAAGTTATAGTGATATAAAGATTAATATAAGTGTAGGCAGTAGTGGTAAGCTTAGTGCTCAAATAATTAATGGTGCACCTTATGATATATTTTTAAGTGCAGATAAAAAGTACCCTCTAGAGCTTAAGAAACGAGGATTTGGCGTTAAAGATTATGATATATATGCTAGGGGTGCTTTAGTACTATTTAGTACAAAAATGAGCAATTTAGAGCTAAATAGCTTACTCTCTAAGAGTATTAAAAAGATTGCAATTGCAAACGATAAAACAGCACCTTATGGAGTAGTAACAAAAGAGGCTCTTATGAGTCTAAAACTCTATAATAAATTAAGAAAGAAGTTTATATATGGTGAGTCTATAGGGCAGACAATAATATTTGCTTTAAAAGCAGCAGATGCTGCAATTTTAGCAAGGTCTCAACTAAAATCTGTCAATTTGAAAAAATATAAAGAGGGTAAAAACTGGGTAGATATTAATAGAACTCTATATACTCCAACAACACAGGCTATGCTACAACTGCAAAATGGAGAAGAGATAGATAGCTTTTATAACTTTTTACTCTCAAAAAAGGCAAAAGAGATATTTAAAAAATATGGTTATTTAGAGAATTAATGAATAGTATCGATTTTACTCCATTTTTAATATCATTTAAATTAGCTACCACTACTACTGCTGTGCTCTTTATTGTTGCTCTGCCACTTGCATGGTGGCTTAGTAGAACTAAATCAAAATTTAAACCATTTATAGAGGCAGTTGCAGCAATGCCAATAGTATTGCCACCATCGGTACTAGGCTTTTATCTACTTGTATTGTTTTCTAAAAATTCTCTATTTGGAGAGTTTTTAAGCTCTCTAAATATTGAGCTACTTTTTAGTTTTAGTGGATTAGTAGTTGCTAGTATTATATACTCTTTTCCCTTTATGCTACAACCACTGCAAAGTGGTTTTGAGAGCCTTAATAAAGGTATGATAGAGCAGAGCTTTTTAGCAAAAAAGAGTACATTTATAACACTATTTAAAGTAGCTTTACCAAATATAAAGCCATCTCTTATTGCAGCTTTAATAATTACATTTGCTCATACAGTTGGAGAGTTTGGAGTTGTATTGATGGTTGGTGGCTCTATACCAGAGCAGACAAAAGTAGCAAGTGTAGCTATATATGAGATGGTTGAAATTATGGATTATAAGAGCGCACATATATATAGTCTGATTATGTTATTAGGAAGCTTTATAGTGCTTTTATTGGTATATATATTTAATAGAAAAAGTAAGTTTAGGGTTTAGATGTTAAAAGTAGATATAGAGCATGAAAACTTAGAGTTTAACTTTACTTTTAACTCTAATGAGCTTGTAGCAGTAGTTGGAGATAGTGGAAGTGGAAAAACAACACTCTTAAGAGTAATAGCAGGTTTAGAAGAGGTGAATGGAGAGATAGTATTAGATGGAGAGCATTGGCTTAATAACAAGCGTTCACTTTCTCCACAAAAACGCTCTGTAGGATTTGTTATGCAAGATTATGGGCTATTTGAGAATATGAGTGTATTAGAAAACTTACTTTTTGTATCTAACGATATAGAGCTTGTAAAGAGACTACTAACTATTGTAGATTTACAAAATTTGCAAAATAGATATCCAAATAGCTTAAGTGGTGGGCAAAAGCAGAGAGTAGCATTAGCTAGAGCAATAGTAGCAAAACCAAAAGTTTTACTATTAGATGAGCCTTTGTCTGCATTAGATAGCAAAATGAGAAAGAGACTACAAGAGTATATTTTAATACTACATAAAGAGTTTCATCTTATAACAATACTTGTTAGTCACGACCTAAAAGAGGTACAAAAATTAGCATCTAGAGTTGTTACAATAGATAGTGCTAGGATAAAAGATATATTAAAAATTAATAAAGAAGAGTCTTTAATAAAAGGAAAAGTGGTAGATAAAAGTAGTAATGGTAATAGTTATACATTAGCTGTAGAGTTGCTTGGAGATATTAAGATATTTTCAGTTAAAGAGGATATATTTAACAAATATAGTTTAAATGATTATATAGATATAGATTGGAGTATAAGATGATTAAAGTATATGGAATTAAGACATGTGGTAGTGTAAAAAAGGCACTTAAGTTTTTTAAAGATAATAGTATAGAGTATGAGTTTATAGATTTTAAAAAAGATCCAGCAGATTGTAATAAGATAGATAGTTGGATTGAGAAGGTAGATATAGATAAACTATTTAATAACCGTGGTACAAAATATAGAACTCTAAAATTAAAAGAGTTAAATTTAGATAGTCTTGGAAAAAGAGAGTGGCTTTGCAAAGAGAGTATGTTAATTAAAAGACCAGTAGTAGAGCTAGAAAATGGTGATGTTCTAGTAGCATATGATGAAGATATATATAGTGGAGTATTTAAATAGATGAAAGAGATAAAATTAGATACAACAATAGCAGAGTTACTTAATAGTTATGATGGCATGAAAGAGATATTAATAGAGATTAATCCAAAATTTAAAAAGTTAAATAATCCAATTCTTAGAAGAACTTTGGCAAAAATTGCAACAGTAAAACAAGCTGCAATAATAGGCTCTATGGATCCTATTGATCTAGTAAACAAACTTAGAGTTTCGGTTGGTCAAGATCTACTAAATATAGAGATTAAAAAAGAGAATATAAATATAATAGAGCCAGAGTGGGTTAAAACAGAAGCATCAAAAAAGATAGATGCAAATAAGCTCTTAGATGAAGAGAGAAACCCACTAGCAGAGGTAAATTTAGCACTTAAAAAGATGGCAAAAGATGAGATTTTAGTAATTAGTTCAGACTTCCGCCCTGAACCTCTTATAGATGAGTTTAAGGCTAAAGGGTTTACTGCTTATACTAAAGAGCTTAATAGTAATTGTTTTGAAACTTTTATAAAAGTATAGTTAAAAATAGGGTCTATCATTAAAAGTCTATAAAACAAATACAAACTTCCAAAACCATACTTTTTACTTAGACTTCATCTATTATTATACTAAAATAAGATAAACTCTATACTACCCCAAAAAAACCAAACAAAATGATGATAGTTTTTTAGGGGAGTGAATTTTGCTTAGGGTTAGATTCATCACCAGACCCTAATTTTC